>DHTG01000099.1:0-11723 GCA_002411545.1 Bacteroidales bacterium UBA5266
AAATAGGGATAATTATGCGTAAGATACGACATTAAAAGGGAGGGATCGTTAGCGACAAATACGATTTTTTCGTCCCAACGTTCCAGATGTGTAAAGAAAATACTATGCAATATCATACATTGAAGAATGCTGAATGCATAAAGGAAATTTATTTTTTTAAACTTTAGTAATTTAAAAATGAAAATAAACAAAGCAAAATAGCCCGTTTGAAACAAAAGTGCTTTTGTGAACGGCAATAAAGAATCTAAAAAATAGACACGAAAAAAAGAATCAAAACTAAACAGTGCTATAAATCCTATGAGGCTAATAACGAAATGAATCAATATCCATACGAACGCTATGTGTAAAATCGTATCAAATCTGGGTTTCATAGGTTATAAAATATTTCGTAAATGTAAACAAATAATTTAATTCGGGATGGGGTGTGGGGGAAAGGCTTAAGAAAAAAACGAACACTTGTAAGTTTTCGTTGCGGATTTAGAAAAGTATTAGCGTCCTGTAAAACATGACGGTCAAGAAAGGAGTAGAGACAAGGCACCGCATAAATCCAGCCATACCTTATACCACGTGTTATAGCTTTGCATTTATTCATCTTTTGAAAAGTTTAAAACTGTCTCACTATGTTTTGCAAAATGAACATAAAAATCTGTATCCTTTAATAAGGAATTATACATTTCTTTGTTCACCTCGTATTTGGTTTCACTCGTAAAAATATAGTATTTCCGTGTTTCTCTCATTCTCTGTCCCCACAATTTCGGAAATAAATTACCTAAAATTGGGGAGTATAATGCTCCACTACCTGCTTCATAGGATTTTTCTTCAATTTTCTTGACAACACTTTTCTTTAGAATTTCTTTTGTATTTATTTTCAAATCTCGGTTTATTTTTAGATTAATCCTATTACAAACAAAATATGCTAAAAGCAATATTCCAATGTCTATAAGACTAACCATGAGATAGTCTTGTCCAGTTTTATTCAATATAAAGTACAACAGGTTGAAAAGACAACCAAAACAAATTATAAGTCCGCAAAATACAAATCCAATGCGTTTTTCATATTTTAAAACTTTTCGATCTTTATCAGTTAATTTTTTGGTCATTCTACTATTTTTTTATTCTTGGCTATAAAGATTATATATACGTAATACGATTATTAATTTTGGAAAAATAAACATTATTATATTTCAATTCAATATGATGTAGAACATTTGAATAACCTACTGTCCAGACAATTATTTATATCACGTGTTACCACAAGTTATTTGTTAATTCTTTTCATTAATTCAAATTCTGTTTCTGCCATATTCGTTATCAAAGAATATTGTGAAGGTATTCCATTGTCCTTGTATTTTTCAAAATATTCCTTTAGTCCAGATATTTCCTTTTCAGTGCTCTCTATTTCGGAATTTAATAAGTAAAGTTCTCCCAAATAAAGTTTTGCATAAAGCACTTCAATTTTATCTGATTTTTCATTGTTTAGGATGTCGTCTATTAGTCCTTTTACTTTCGAATCATTTTCTAAATTATCATCGAATAAATAATAATCAATCAATTTATGAGGTGCTTGTCCCATTTTTTCCTTTTCGGTTTTTTTAGAATATAAATCTTTGCGGTAAACTAATTTATTCCCTTTAATAAAATACCATCTAACAACTGAGTTTTTTTCATCAAGTTCCTTGGTGAATTTTCGTTTTTCTGCATGAAAATTAGTCATTAAGGCAAGTAATGTTCCGTCTTTTGTGCCTTCTTTTATAAAGAACACAAGCCTTGCTTCTGGCCCTTTTTCTTGTTTAATTGTAACAGTTACTGTGTTGTCTTTGTCAATTTTATAAAGTACTGTCTTTAATATCTTCGCCATTTCATCATAGTTAAGCATCTTATATAAATCAGTCATAAAAAATGCGTCTGCAAAAACTTGATGAACAAAATAAAATTCATTTATTCCATAAGCATTCACAGAATCTTTATTGTCTGTTAGGATTTGTATTTTATCTTGTCCATAAGAACTTAAGGATATAAATACTATTAAAAAAATAGTTGTCAAAATTAAAATCTTTTTTTTCATATTCATTGTCTTTTATAATTTGAGGTAACCATTGTATATACGCAATGCCTCCATTTTTATGAATTCTATTTGTTTTGCAAAAGCAAACAAATAATTAAAACAATATAATTTTTCATTATTGTCCGATAAATTTCAGCAGATTCTTCGCTTCGCTAAGAATGACAGTATTATGCTTTGTCTATAGAAGGCTGAGGGGTTGTTTTGCGGCTCCGCCGCAAAGCAACCCCTCAGCCACCTTTCATCATATTTAAAATCGTTGTCATTCTGAGCGTAACGAAGTGAAGCGAAGAATCTGTCGTTAATAACCTATTTTTATCGGACATTAGTGAATTTCAAACAGAAAATAGAAAAATATGAAATAAAAATTATGAATGTTAAATGAAGTCGCAAGTCTCAAGTCAAGCATTGACAATTTGAAGGTTATGTTAATGCTGAAGGCATCTTAATGGGAAGTCCATTTCACAATAGGCATATCAAACCACAAACCGTAGGTTTGGTCTGCTTATGTTACGGCATACAATGGGAAGGATTTTATCGCGCCATAAAAAGTATGTTGCTTAACATTAACTAATGTGTTATCGAAAAATGGATGCTGTGTTGTCGGCTCCGTTAGGCGCCTATCGGAGGCTGAGTAGGCGCCAATTGGAGGCTGAGTAGGCGCCAATTGATAGGAACGGCATGTGTGTTAATCGTTCATGGGTAATCATTCATTCAATGATCGACAAAGTGGGAGTGATTGATTTTTGATTCATGTTTATTCAATCATCACTTTTGTGGCTTTTTTGAACTGAATCGATTGTAAAGCGCATTTGATACGATGACTCATTCTATATCTTACCTTTCCCCCGCCTTTTACTCCCGCTTCGGTGCATTTACGAATTTTGTATTCCATAATTTTAAACTATTAATTATTTCTAAATGAGTTTGTTTAAAAATGAAGGAGAAAATAGTGTTTTTTTCATATTCCATCCATTTAAATCTTGGCAAGTATATAATTTTTTCATATAAAACGATTAATGGAAAAATATTTTTAAAACACAGCAAAAATTAAAAGAAATAGAAAACACACACATTATGGGATATTAGCTGCCGTTTCTACGGTACTTAGGAATGAAAATAAAACATCATAGCTTGCACGTCAATTTTTCGTACCGAAAAATCAGCATATGTTACATACAGAGCAAAGAGTTACAGCTTTGCTTTCAAAAATTCGTCGATAATGGCATCGATGGTAATATTTTCGGCTTCTGCACGATAATTCTTAACGATTCTGTGCCGCATCACTAAATGCGTCACGGCTTTTACATCTTCTATATCCGGCGATATTTTTCCGGACAATACGGCATGACATTTGGCAGCAATAATCAAATTTTGAGAAGAGCGCGGACCGGCACCCCAGGCTAAATAATTATTGGCCCACGCATGGGCTTTGGGTGTTTCGGGACGTGTTATCATGGATAAATTCACCGCATAATTATACACATTTTCTGCTACCGGCACCCTTTGTAATAATTTCTGATAATATAGTATTTCTTCTAAATCAATCACTTGTTTGGGTGTGTATACATCCCCTCCTATCGTTGATTTTACAATGTTTACTTCTTCTTCAAAACTGGGATAATCCAAATAAATATTAAACATAAACCTATCTAATTGCGCTTCGGGCAAAGGATAGGTTCCTTCTTGTTCGATGGGATTTTGGGTTGCTAACACAAAAAAGGGGTCGGGCAAATTATGAGTTACCCCAGCCATAGACACGCTACGTTCTTGCATAGCTTCTAACAGTGCCGATTGTGTTTTAGGAGGCGTACGATTAATCTCATCGGCCAACACTATGTTTGAAAAAACAGGTCCTTTTAAAAACCGAAAATTACGATTTTCATCCAATATTTCCGTTCCCATAATGTCGCTTGGCATCAGGTCGGGAGTAAATTGGATGCGGTTGCACGACAATCCCAGGGCCTTTGCAATGGTCGTTACCATTAATGTTTTCGCTAAGCCGGGAACTCCTATCAACAACACATGACCTCGACTGAATATGGTAATAAGTATATTTTTCAATACTTCATCTTGACCAACAATAACCTTCGCTACTTCTTGCCGCAATTGAGCATATTTTTGAGTAAATGCTTGAACGGCTTCTACATCTGATTTATATTCTATCATTTCCCTACGATTCCAAATTTTTCAAAAAAATTACAATTTTGATAGTATGGTTTTACTTTTATATGTGTATACTTAATTTTATTTTTTGTCCATTTCAACATAGCCTCTTGTTTTTTACTTTCCAAGGCTACATTTTTTATTTTTTCATAATCATCGATCAAATTAGCTTTATGAGCGGCTCTTTTTTCTTTTATAGAGATAATTCTATATGCCTGATTACCATCTTCGGTAATCATTGGAACTACTTGAGAAAACTCTCCTTGTATTAAATTATTAATCGCATATAATACCGATTTATCCAATTGTTCTTCGGTAAAAGCATAAGAAGCCGTTTGAGGATTGACGAGCATTCCACCGTTTATTTTAGCGGGGTCATCGGAATACATTCTGGCGGCAGAATCAAAAGGCATGTCGGTGGTTTTTAGAACGGTATAAATACTATCCAAGTAATTTTTGGAACGCATCATTTCTTCTGCCGAAGGTTTGGGTTTAATAAGTATGTGGGCTACATTGATTTGCTCTCCTCTCCGCTCTATCATCTGAATAATATGAAAGCCTGCAGGTGTTTCGACAACAGAAGATATTTCGCCGGGTTTTAGGGAAAAAGCCACCAATTCAAATTCCGTAAATAAATCTCCCCTATTTACAAATCCCAACTCCCCTCCTTTGCTTGCACTTCCCGGGTCTTCGGAATACATACGAGCAAAGGTTTTGAAGTTTTCGCCTCTTAACACACGGGTTCGAATTTCTTCTAACCTTCGCTTAATTTCAATTTTTTCAGCTTCACCTATCTGAGGTGTTTTTACAATTTGTGCCAATTCATATTCAATGGGAATGATAGGTAAACTGTCATAAGGAATTTTATCGAAAAATTCTTTTACTTCTTGGTAAGTGATATTGATATTCTGCATCAGTTTATATTGCATTTGCTCCATCAAGAATTCGTCTTTTACCAATTCGCGTGATTCGGCTTTGATTTCAGCCAAGGATTTGCCGTAAGCCTCTTCTAATTTTTTGATATTTCCACCCATTTGAGCTATTTGCATACGCATATTGTATTCTATGCGTTCGGTGACTTGAGCATCGGTGATTTGAATGCTATCTAACTCCGCTTGATGGATAAGGAGCTTTTGAATGATGATTTGTTCCAGCATGGCACAACGAAGTTCATCTTCATTTTCTAAAGTAAACAAACCACTTTGATATTTATATCCTTCAATGGCATATTCTAAATCAGATTTTGTGATGATACGATCTCCAACCGTGGCAATAATTTCATCGATAACATTGTTATCGGGTTGTGCCATGGTAATAGGCAGCCATATCAAACATAGAAGGATTCCGATATACTTTTTCATTAATATAGTATTATTTAAAAACATCTTATATAACGACTTTTTACGGCTTTTATTTCGTTTGATGGGTTTTCTGTGATTTTCATTATTTAACCTGTATGATATGTTGAAAAATAGGGTTGAATGTTGAAAATCATTTTAAAATATTCGTTAGTAAACCCATTTATATTATTGTATATAAATCAACTAACAACTACGAAAAACTTCGTAACAAAAATTTTCGTAGTTGTTGAATTATCATTTAATGAATGCCAAATCTTATAACTTAATATGTATTTCATGATTTTGTTTAGCTTTATTCAAAGCCTCTTCGCGGATTTGTTCTCGTAATGTCCGGCGACGTTGATCAAGTATACCTTTTTTAATACGCTCTTTTTCCATACTCAATGGAGAATATGTTTCATTGATTTTGAAATCGAGGATATTCACTAAATATACACTGTTGGTATCGCTCAATTCGATGTAACGATTATTTTGTAAAAATTGTTCTTGATTATAGGTATTAATAGGTATTTCTTTTAAGATATCATCAAACAACAACCAATCGTATTCCAAATACATATTTTCAGCGTATTTAATGCATAAATCTTCCATTTTCTTTTGTTCTTGGGAGCTACGGTTCTCTTTGAACAATAATTTTTTAATGGTTTGATTTTGATTGAGTGTAAGAGGTAATTTCACATAATTAACTTTAACAATATTTTTTCTCATTTCAAAATCCGATTTATGGGCTTGATAGTAAGTTTCGATTTCATTTTCGGGCACTTCTTTATCCAATAACTCCTCTACTTTTTTATTCTCATAAGCAAAAATCAGTAGTGTTTGGTAATAATCTTTCAATTGTTTATCGAAATTTTTCTCCTGATGCGTCAATGAACGTTCGGCTTCATGCGCCAAAGCTTGCTTTTGCGTCCATTGTTCTATATAATACGATTGTATCGTAACACTATCCGCCGACGCATCAAAATCGGGAATCATTTCTTGCAAGTCGCTTAAAGTTAAATTTTCATCATAGACACTTGCCACGACAACATCGTTTGTACGCGAACATGACATACAAAACAAGCAACAAATCAAAACCGAAGTAAGGCTATATTTCATCAATTATTCTTTAATCAAGGATAAAATTTTATCATAATCAACCCACACTTCATTTTCTGCTCGTAAGGTTTTAATCCATTCTTCTTCCAGATAATTCTGATATAAAGAAACGATTACTCCTTTAACCTCTTCTAAGGGGCGGGGACTTGGTGCCAGAAATTCTTTCACTTCAACAAACGTCAAGGTAGGTTTATGCATATAGAGATTTCGTATTTGTTCTGATTTATAATCCAAGCTAATTTCTGTATTACGGCCTGATTGAGTTGTTTTTATTACTTCTTTCCAATCATTCCAATTGAAAATACTATCAAAACTTGCCTCTTGTCCTTTCCATCTGAGCATAAGTTTTTGTAATACAAGCGCTGTTTTTTTGTTTATTTTTTCTTGTGCCTCCAAGGGGCTTTTCCCTTTTTTTAATAATTTATTCCACTGATTGTAGGCTGTTTCATCGGCAAAAGTGTATGTATTGACTTTTACTCTTACCGGATATAAATAATCGTTTTTTACGTTTTGATAGAAAGCCTTCAATCCTATTGTATCTATTTCTGCTTTTTTCCATACTTTGCGTTCACTGAGTTCATATAAAAGAACTCCTTCATGGTATTCTTTCATTAAGTGAGCAAATTCGGGATATTTTTTTTCAAGCATAGCATCTTCATAATCCATGACTGTTTGCTCAACATACTGTTTATAATTGAACATAACAAGTTCATCCAAATTAACATTCTGAACTCCTTCGTATTGATTTTCTTCCAAGTAAGCAGCAAAATCTTTTTGCGTATAGGCCTTTCCATCCAATTCAAACAAAGGTTGATTCCAAGAAGCGGCTGCTTGAGCTTTCCATTGTCCATTAAATATCGAAGAATCAATGGTGTAGAATTGTTCGAGCGCCGGAAATTTACCTTTAATTTTCAATTCTTTAAAATTATATTCTTTTTTCAATCGTTCCACAAAAGCTTCTTTGCTTTTATGGGAGCGAGAATCTTTCATGATACGATGTTTTGTAGCTGATTTAATTTCATCATTGATTTCTACGGGAATTCTTTGCGTAAGTTTAACAATATGCATCCCATAAAAGGTTTCGAAAGGTTTAGACACTTCGTTTGTTTCTAAACCGTATAAATGTTGCACGAAATCGCCATCAAAACGGGAAGCGGAAAACAATGGCAAAGCACCTTTTCTTTCAATCAACCCTTTATCTGTACAATATTTTTGCACAGCTTCGGCAAAATCCATTCCTTCTTGCAAAGCCACATACGCTTCTTGTGCTTTTTCTTTCACTTTCAAGGAGTCTTCTTTCGTAGCATTTTTAGGATATTCTATTAATATTTGAGAAGCTGCACAACGTCCTAATGCGGGTTTTTTATCTTGAAGATAAATTAGATGATACCCGAATTCCGAACGTACGGGCATGGATATTTCACCTACCTTCATAGCGTATACTGCCGATTCAAAAGAATAAATCATATCGAAGACGGTAAAGTATCCCAAATCACCTTTGTTTCCTTTTTGTGAAATTTTCCCTTCTTGGTTATAGCGGTCTCTAGCAGAAGGGTCGTCCGATTCCTTTTCAGCAAGATCGGCAAAAGAAGCTCCTTTAAGTATCTGTTCGCGAAGGCTCATAATTTCCTTATACGCTTTCAAAGTATCCTGTGGTTTTGCTTCTAAGGGTAATTTTTTCATGATATGACTTGCTCGAACATCCCATTTCATCCGCTCCATGGCTTCATCCAATAAACGTTGATTTACTTCTTTATCGGTTAAGTATGAACGAGCAGCTTGTGCACGATATCCATCTAATTCGTTTAGCAAGGCTCCAATAGTGTCTAAACGAAGTGATATGGCTTCGGCGTATTTCAAGCGAAAATTAATGTATAAATCAATGTATTCGCGCAAGTCTTGTTCGTTTGTGTTTTTTAAATCATTATTTTTTTGATAGGTATTAACAAACTCATCTAAGGTTATGTTCTCTTTACCGATTTTCATGACTATTTTATTGTTCTGGGCAAGCAAACAACTCTGAACAAAGATGATTAAAAAACTAAAAACTACAATCTTTTTCATTATTTTTTTTCTTTATTATAAAATGATTTATTTATTATCGTGAATAATTAGGGGCTTCGTGTGTGATAGTAACGTCATGCGGATGATTTTCTTGTATACCGGCATTCGTTACTTTAATAAAACGTGCATTTTCTAATTCTTTTATATTTTTACAACCGGTATAACCCATTCCGGCTCTTAATCCTCCCATCATTTGATGTATGACTTCCGATAACATTCCTTTAAAAGGCACTCGTCCCACGATACCCTCCGGTACTAATTTTGCGATATCACTTTCAAAATCTTGAAAATATCTGTCTTTTGATCCTTTCTGCATCGCTTCTAAGGAACCCATTCCCCTATAGGTTTTAAATTTTCTTCCTTCAAAAATAATGGTTTCTCCCGGCGATTCTTCCACCCCGGCAAACAGCGATCCGGCCATGATGGTAGAAGCCCCTGCTGCCAAGGCTTTGATAATATCACCTGTATATCGTATTCCTCCATCGGCAATGACGGGAATACCATAGTCTTTCAAGGCTTTCGAAACCACATAAACGGCTGCTAATTGAGGAACTCCTACACCGGCTATAATACGGGTTGTACATATAGATCCCGGACCTATTCCTACTTTCACGGCATCAACTCCCAATTTAGCTAAATCAAGGGCTGCTTCCGGGGTGGCTATATTCCCTACCACTAATTGAATGTCGGGATATACCTGTTTTATGCGTTTGGTTATTTCCATCACTCCCTTTGAATGCCCATGAGCTGTATCGAGGACAATGGCATCAACACCTGCTTTTACCAACTCATCCACTCTATCCATACTATCATAAGCTGTACCGACTGCTGCTGCTACCCGCAATCGACCGCGATTGTCTTTACAAGCATTCGGACGTGCTTTTATTTTTATAATATCTTTATAGGTGATGAGCCCTATTACTTTATTTTCATTATCAACAACGGGTAGTTTCTCTATTTTATGTTGTTGCAATATTTCGGCTGCTTTTTCAAAATCGGTAAATTCGGTAATGGTAATGACTTTTTTTGTCATTATCTTAGCTATAGGCTGAGCCATATCCTTTTCAAAACGTAAATCTCTATTGGTAACGATGCCTTTCAAGCGATTGCTTTTATCCACCACCGGTATACCTCCGATATGATATTCTTTCATAAGGGCTAAAGTATCGCCCACACTCGCTTTTGAACCTATGGTAATAGGATCGATAATCATTCCGTTTTCAGCGCGTTTTACTTTTTTAACTTCCAATGCCTGAAGCTCTATCGACATATTTTTATGAATTACACCTATCCCTCCCTCTTGTGCTATGGCAATGGCTAATTTCGATTCCGTTACGGTGTCCATTGCGGCTGATACAATGGGTATATTTAAATGTATCTCTTTCGTAAAACAGGTATTCAAATCCACATCGCGTGGCAACACCTCCGTATAAGCAGGCAAAAGCAATACATCATCATATGTAAAGCCTTCACCTACAAATTTATTCTTTTCGAACTCATACGATTTATTCATTGCCTTTATTTTTCATGAATTGATACGCAAAATTACATTATTTTTTTATCCCTTGATTGATTGCAATTTTTTTTTGTAAAACTATTTTGTGTATAGTATTATATAACATAAATAAACAAAAGTGTTTAGCTGAATCATCATACAATTTCAATCTATAGAATTTTTTCAGTTTTATTATAGGTGTTTTTTTTCTAAACCTTTGATAAAATCAGCATAGATATAGTAAAGGTGAAATATGTTTCCCGCGCCGTCTCTTTTGGCTATTCTTCCATCATCGACATCATATTGATAGCTTGAGGTAATATGGAAATACGATAATCGGCTTGGGGTAATAATTCACCTTCTACTTCGCCTTTACAATAAGGAGAAGATGTAATTTCGACGGTTTTAGATTGAGACAAGGATACTTCCTTAAGCGCTTTTATATGTGTTCCATTGTATAATTTACTTACATTGCGTATTACTTTAAAAGGAGATAATTTTCTAATAAACACAACATCAAATATACCATCCACGGGATTAGCCGACGGGACTTGCCGCATGCCGTTACCATTATATTGACAAATGCCTACGGCTAAGGTAAACATTTCCGCATTAATGGTTTCATTGTCTAAAGTGACTGCTGTTTTTGTGGGAACATATTTCAGCAATACTTTTAATAAATTTAAAATGTATACGGTTTTGGTAAAAAGTTTCGATTTATTTTTATTTACTTCTTCAATCACTGCCGCATCAAAACCGAATCCTGCAATGTTTACAAAATATCTTTTATCGATGATTTGATTATCTTTTACACATTGCACTAATCCTACATCGTGCTTGATAAACCTTGCATGTGTAAATTCCTTGATTGTTTCCGTATAGGAAGGAGGATATCGATGAGAACGCGTCCAATCATTGCCGGTACCCAAAGGGAAAACACTGACATAAATTTCTTCAGGATTCACTCCGGATATAAAAATACCATTAATCACTTCGTTAATAGTACCATCTCCACCTACTACGATAAAATGCTTTTCACCTTTTTTACATAATTCTTCTACCTTTTTAATCCCGAAAGTGGATTCATCGGCAATATGATGCCGATAAGGAATGCCGAGTTTCCCCAATTGTTTCTCGACATATACCCAATAAGCTAAGCATTTTTCAGATAAAGCATTGGGATTGATAATTACTTGCCACTGATATTCAAGAACATTTAATGGTTGTGCTTGCATTATACATGGTATTTAGTACGAATAATATATTTATTACGTTCGGAAGAGTTACGTGAAATCATTTCACCTAAAAAACCTGCCAAAAACAATTGCATGCCAAAGACCATGGCCAACAGGGCTAAATAAAATAAGGGTTGTTCCGTTACTTGGCGATAATAGGCTACATGTTGCGCAATGTTTATCAATTTTTGTATAATTAGCCAAAAGGTAATCACCAAACCTATCAAGAATGATAAGCTACC
>DHTG01000099.1:12082-13561 GCA_002411545.1 Bacteroidales bacterium UBA5266
TATACTTCAATGGTTTTAACCACATCGCTGCGATAGGCTTTTAGTCCGCAATTGAAGTCATGCAGTTTGATTTTCGATATTTTTCGGGTTGTCCAATTAAAGAACTTTGAAGGAATATTTTTGGCAAATTTTGAATCATACCTCACTTTTTTCCAACCCGAAACCAAATCATAGTGTTTTGATGTTATCATTTGATATAATTCCGGAATTTCATCGGGACTGTCTTGCAAATCGGCATCCATGGTAATAACCACATCACCTTTTGTTGCTTCAAAGCCCACATTCAAGGCTGCCGACTTTCCGTAATTCCGCTGAAAACGAATACCTTTAACAGAGGGATTTTCCGCTCCCAGTTGTTCAATGATCGACCATGAACTATCGGTACTGCCGTCATCCACAAAAATGATTTCATAAGAAAAACCGTTTTCATTCATTACTTTATTTATCCAATTCGTCAATTCGGGAAGTGATTCTTCTTCGTTAAGTAAAGGTATAACAATTGAAATATCCATAGGTGTTTATTTATTCAGTATCAGATTTCGATTCAGGAAAGTCATCTTCTTTTCTTTGCATAAAAACAGCCATTACCAAAGCTGCTGTCAGTTGATATAACAAAAAACGAAAAATGTATTTTATTAAATAAATTAAAGGTTTCACTGGTTGAATTTTTTCCATTAAAACTTGACCTTCTACACTGTCAATGCTTTTATTTATTAAGGCATATGATGACATTAATTCTTTATCAATCAATGTTGTTAACAGAATAAAATAAACAGTGAAAATACCGGCAAAAATAAGAGCAGGGAAAACACCTGCATAGAAAGCTTGTAATAAGGGAAATTTATCCGTATCCTTTAAACTTTGCTTGTAAGCACGTATAGATGCATAAATAAATCCGAATCCTATTAATAAAGTCAGTATATCAATAAAATTTTTAATATTGACGGATGCATCATGAAAAACATATGCCAACAAAACATGCGAAAGTATTTGTGTTAATGCTATCAAACTGCCCCAACGTAATGAAATACTTATTATTTTTTTCCTCATTACAAACTTTTTTGCAAAAGTACATTTTTTTTGTGAAACCGTTTTATCGGCTATGAAATTATTTATAAAGAAGTATAACACTTCTCCATAAAAGAATTATTTCTTTTTCATTTCATTTTCAATTTTTGTAATAAAACGAAACGACATTTCATACAGCATTTGAGTTGTGATATCGGAAGAAGGGGCAAAACGGGCATATTCACATTGATTAAGCACATTCATACATTCATCGATAAGTTCTGTTTTTAACTGTCGTTCTTCCAATTTCCGGCGGGTGGTATCTAAAGATAATTCCACTAAAGGGATATGGAATTTATCGCTAATATAACCCCATAATGCTTGGGATATTTCAACATAAAACTGCTCGTTGTTTCCGCTTTTTAAATATTTTTCAGCTTTTTGCAAGCGTTTACGTGCCAGTTTTGAGGC
>DHTG01000077.1:0-3703 GCA_002411545.1 Bacteroidales bacterium UBA5266
TTTCAAATTTACATTTTATTTGTTTGTCATTAAAAAAAGCGTAATTTTGCGGTGGAAAATGCATAGACAAAAGAAGATTTGCATATTCTTTATTTAAATAAACACAATTAAGATGTAGTAAATATTGAAGGTATGGAATCATAGAGTTTATACAATTATTATGTGTAACTTGAAAACAATAAAAAAATAAAAACATGAATGACGAAAGTAAAGATAAATACTATGCATTACAGCGAACTTTAGATAAAATATATTTTTCTGGGTCCTTCAAATCACCATATGACAAACAAAACAAGCGATTTGCTCATAAGTTACTAGACTTTGAAGAAAATGAATATATCCTAAAAAATGAAAAACAAATAGGAGTTTCTAATAATGGGAAAAGACAATTAAAAGCCTTATTCCTTGAAGACAATAGAAGAATTGAAAAGCTTATAATACAACAGTTTGGAATAGATGACAATCCAATCAAAAACAGCTATAAGGAAGCATCTTTTCGAGGAATAGAAGTTGAAAGACTTTACTTATTTTTAAAAGGAATTAAAGAAGCAGATTTTCCTGATGACAACACATTCAATGTAAAAGATTCTGAATTAACTCGGATGCTACTTAACAAAAAACAAGTTAGTAGACTTATTGAAGACAATTTTGAATTACTTCAAGATGCATTGAAAAACAATGTAACTACTAAAGACCTAATTAACTTTGGTTATAGAAAGAAACAATTAGAAATTTTTGATAAACTCTTATCTAATACCGAGTTTTTTACTGAATTTAGAAATAAATTAAATTTCGAGTTTAGCAAAGACGTAAGTGAGGAACAAGTATGGCAAAATTTTTTCGAAAAAAACACTTGGATTTTAGGCTATGGCTTGGATTATATCTTTAATTCAGAACTTGACTCAAAAAAACTGGAACAAGTTACTTCCGGTTCAAATTTTAATTCTGGCGGTAAAAGAACTGACGCTGTTCTAAAATCATTAGGAGCTATCAATTCATTATGTTTTTGTGAACTTAAATTAAACAGTGACCCTCTTTTAAAACAAGTTAAGACCCCATACAGAGGTGAATCATGGCAGATTTCTGATGCTCTTGCAGGAGCAATAGCACAAGTTCAAAGGACTGTTCACAAGGCAGTAAAAGACTTTTCTGCCAAAATAGAAATAAAAGATAAACAAGATAATTTGACTGGAGAAACATTATATTTCTATAACCCTAAAGCCTTTATTTTAATTGGTAACTTAAATGAATTTATATTTGATGGAAGAATAAATGAAACAAAGTTTTCATCATTTGAAATGTTTAGAAAAAGCTTAAAAAACATTGAAATATTAACCTATGACGAATTATACGAAAGAGCATTTTATATATGTAATAACAAAGAATAAATATAGAATGAAAGGCACAATTTATAAATTGTCAATATATATAGGTAAATGTGCCCTTCCTCCAATCTATCCCCATTCATAATTAATAGTGAGTACGGTTGAAGTGCAATGGTTTCTGTTTCGTAAAGACATAAATTTAAATTATTGTTGAGTTTATTATTTATATTTTGAAACTTGAGACATATAATACAATTTACTATCTTTGCACTTCAATAATTAAAAAGTCGCTGGGATATTAGAGGTTTAATCAAAGGACTTAATAAAGAAAATAAAATGACGAGTATAACACAAAGACAAGAATTGCAGGCTAAAATATGGAAGATTGCCAATGAAGTTCGTGGGTCGGTTGATGGTTGGGACTTTAAACAGTTTGTATTAGGAACGCTTTTTTATCGATTTATCAGTGAGAATTTTACCAATTACATGGAAGGAGGCGATAAAAGCGTTAACTATGCAAATTTCCCTGATAAAGATATTACGCCTGAAATAAAAGACGATGCCATAAAAACAAAAGGTTACTTTATCTACCCCAGCCAACTATTTGTGAATGTGGCTAAAAAAGCCCATACCAACCCTAATCTTAATACAGACCTAAAAGCAATTTTCGATGCCATTGAAAGTTCTGCCAATGGTTATCCCTCTGAGCCGGATATAAAAGGATTATTTGCCGACTTTGATACAACCAGCACTCGCTTAGGAAATACTGTTGAAAGTAAAAACAATACCTTAGCTAAAATCTTAAAAGGAATTGAAGAACTTGACTTCGGGAATTTTGAAGACAATCACATCGACCTTTTTGGTGATGCTTATGAGTTTTTGATATCCAATTATGCTGCCAATGCGGGTAAATCGGGAGGTGAGTTTTTTACACCTCAGAACGTATCAAAACTCATTGCTCAACTAGCTTTGCATAAGCAAACATCTGTAAATAAAATTTATGACCCTGCGTGTGGATCGGGTTCTCTGCTACTGCAAGCAAAAAAACATTTCGAAAATCATATCATTGAAGAAGGATTTTTCGGCCAGGAAATAAATCATACCACCTACAACTTGGCGCGAATGAACATGTTTTTACACAATATCAATTACGACAAGTTTAATATTGCGCTTGGGGATACTCTCCGAAATCCACACTTTCAAAATGAGAAACCCTTTGATGCCATTGTCTCCAATCCTCCTTATTCCATAAATTGGATAGGCAGCGATGACCCAACGCTGATTAATGATGAGCGTTTTGCACCTGCCGGCATATTGGCTCCTAAATCAAAAGCCGACTTTGCCTTTGTACTACATTCACTCAGTTACCTTTCCGCCAAAGGAAGGGCAGCTATTGTATGTTTTCCAGGTATCTTTTATCGTGGCGGCGCAGAGCAGAAAATCAAAAAATATTTGGTCGACAACAACTATGTAGAAACCATCATATCTTTGGCTCCCAATTTATTCTATGGAACTCCTATTGCAGTAAACATTCTGGTTTTATCGAAACATAAACAGGAGACTAAAACTCAGTTTATTGATGCAAATGGAGAAGACTTCTTTAAAAAAGCAACCAATAACAACATACTGGAAAATGGACACATTCAAAAGATAATGAACATCTTTGACAGCAAAGAAGATATTGCAAACATGGCAAAAACTGTAGATAATAAACTTATTGTCGAAAACGATTATAACCTTTCAGTAAGTTCGTATGTAGAAGCCAAGGATAATCGCGAGTTAATCAATATTACAGAATTAAACAAAGAAATATCCCTAACCGTAGAAAAGATAAACAAATTACGAACGGATATTGAGGCTATTATTAAGGAAATTGAGGCATGAGTACGATAAAGGAAATACTGAAAGGAGTTGAGGTAGTGTGGAAAACCTTGGGGGAAGTAGTTGATTTAAGTCGTGGACGTGTTATGTCCAAAGAATACTTAGCTGAAAATGCTGGCATATATCCCGTATATAGTTCTCAGACGGCAAATAACGGAGAAATAGGAAAGATAACTACTTTCGATTATGACGGTGAATTTATCACATGGACAACTGATGGAGCCAATGCCGGCACAGTTTTTTATAGAATGGGAAAGTTTTCTATCACAAATGTTTGTGGTTTAATAAAGGTTAAAGATGTAAAAGAGTTAAATTATAAATTTTTATTTTATTGGTTGTCAATTGAAGCAAAGAAACACGTTTATTTTGGAATGGGAAATCCAAAATTGATGAGTAATCAAATTGCTAAAATACCCATTCCTATTCCTCACATCTCTGTGCAAATAGAAATTGCTCGTATTCTTGACAGCTTTTCGGAGCTTACAGCGGAGCTTACA
>DHTG01000077.1:3868-9503 GCA_002411545.1 Bacteroidales bacterium UBA5266
GAGCTTACAGCGGAGCTTACAGCACGTAAAAAACAGTACATCTACTATCGGGAGCAATTGTTAAGTTTTAAGCAGAATGAAGTTGAGTGGAAAAAGTTAGCGGAAATAGCTGAATATTCCAGTGAAAGAATCAACGCTAATGAATTAGATAAAAATAATTATGTTGGGGTTGATAATCTTTTGCAAAATCGAGAGGGAAAAACAATTTCTGCTTATGTGCCACAATCTGGTAGGCATACAAAATATAATGTAAACGATATTTTAATAGGTAATATCCGACCTTATTTAAAAAAAATATGGTATTCCGACAGAATTGGTGGAACAAATGGAGATGTTTTAGTTATTCATTTGAAAGACAAAAATGTTATATCGAGATATTTATTTCAGATTTTAGCAGCTGATGACTTTTTTGAATATAATGTGAGGCATTCAAAAGGAGCAAAAATGCCACGTGGTAATAAAAATAAGATAATGGAATACAAAATTCCCATTCCTTCTCTTGAAGAGCAAGCCCGCATAGTTTCTATACTCGATAAGTTTGACACACTCACCAATTCCATCAGTGAGGGCTTGCCAAAGGAAATAGAACTGAGAAAAAAGCAGTATGAATACTATAGAGACCTGTTGTTAACCTTCCCGTCATTGCGAGCCAAAGGCGAAGCAATCCAGGAAACAAGTAAAAAAAACAACTAAACGCTATGAAACGAGTAGGCGCAGTATACATTATGGCAAATAAACGAAACGGCACCCTCTATACAGGAGTAACCGCCGATTTGAAAAGACGTGTTTACGAACATAAAACAAAGTACAATCCCGACTGTTTTACTGCAAAATACAATTGCAATTTATTAGTGTACTATCGTGGCTTTCACAGTATAGAAGAAGCGATAGCCGAAGAAAAACGAATAAAAGGCGGCAATAGAAAAAATAAATTAAAATTAATAGAATCAATTAACCCGGAATGGAAAGATTTGTGGGAAGAAATAAAAGAATGGTAGTACAACTGGATTGCTTCGGGCGGAGCCCTCGCAATGACGTGAAACAAAAAACTTATAAATATGAGCACTTATAATCCCATAGCAGAAACGAACAACTTCATAGTACTGGATAAATTCACCAAGTACTATGAGTTACATGAAGCACCTGTCGGATATCAGACAGAAGCTACACTGGAGCGAGAATTTATTAAAGACCTGGTCGACCAGGGATATGAGTTTTTACAAAATATGAATACCCTAGAAGCCATGTTGTCCAATGTAAGAATTCAGCTTCAATCGCTTAACAATGTAACATTCACTGATGCCGAATGGATGCGTTTTGTAGTTGAATACCTGGACAAACCGGGTGAAAATCTTGTGGAAAAAACCAGGAAAATCCATGAAAACTACATCTGTGATTTTGTTTTTGATGATGGGTATATCCAAAATATCTATTTAGTTGATAAAAAAGATATTGTACGGAATAAGTTACAAGTAATTTCTCAATTTGAACAAAAAGGCACGCAGATCAATAGATACGATGTAACGATATTGGTCAATGGATTGCCTATGATTCAAGTGGAATTGAAAAAACGAGGAGTGGCTATACGTGAAGCATTTAATCAAGTACATCGCTACTCCAAAGAGAGTTTTAACAGCGACAATTCACTCTACAAATACCTTCAGATTTTTGTCATATCAAATGGAACTGACACCCGTTATTTTGCAAACACGGTTGAGCGTAACAAAAACAGTTTTGACTTTACTATGAATTGGGCAACGTCAGATAATGTGTTGATTAAAGACTTGAAGGATTTCACTGCAACGTTTTTTCAGAAAAACACCCTTCTGAATATACTGTTTACTTACTCGGTTTTTGATACAAGCAATACGCTGCTTGTCATGAGACCCTATCAGATTGCTGCCACAGAACGTATGTTGTGGAAAATTAAGAGTTCGTACTTAGCGAAAAAATGGTCAACAACCGAAGGTGGGGGATATATTTGGCATACAACAGGTTCAGGTAAGACACTAACAAGTTTCAAAGCAGCCAGACTAGCCACACAACTGGATTTCATCGATAAGGTGTTCTTTGTGGTAGACCGCAAGGATCTAGACTTTCAAACCATGAAAGAATATCAGAAATTTTCTCCCGATAGTGTCAATGGATCGGAAAGTACTGCCGGATTAAAGAGAAACATTGAGAAGAATGATAATAAGATCATCGTAACGACTATTCAGAAACTGAACAACCTCATGAAGAGTGAGGATGATTTGGCAATCTACCAAAAACAAGTGGTCTTTATCTTTGATGAATGCCACCGTTCACAGTTTGGAGAGGCTCAAAAGAACCTGAAGAAGAAATTTAAAAAGTACTATCAGTTTGGTTTTACCGGAACGCCTATTTTCCCTGAGAATGCTTTGGGAGCAGAGACTACTGCAAGTGTTTTTGGTAGAGAGTTGCATTCTTATGTTATCACCGATGCAATCAGGGACGAGAAGGTCTTGAAATTCAAAGTTGATTACAATGATGTTAGACCTCGTTTCAGAAACTTAGAAAAAGAGTTGGATGAGAAAAAACTGACAGCAGCCGAAAACAACAAAGCATTGCTTCATCCTGCTCGTATAAATGAGATTTCTCAATATATTTTACAGAATTTCAGGATTAAGACCCACAGAAACCAAGGAAGCGACAAAGGCTTTAATGCAATGTTTGCCGCAAGTAGTGTTGATGCGGCTAAATGTTATTATGAAGAATTATACAATCTGCAGAAAGATAGTGAAAAGCCTCTTAAAATTGCAGCTATCTTTTCTTATGCAGCCAATGAGGAACAAAGTGCCATTGGTGAAATTGCTGATGAAAACTTTGAACCATCGGCAATGGACAGCAGTGCCAAGGAGTTTCTGACAAAAGCCATCAATGACTATAATGCGATGTTTAAAACCAATTATAGCGTTGACAGTAAAGAATTTCAAAATTATTATCGCGACCTTGCAAGACGTGTTAAGGGTATGGATAGTAACAATAAAAGACTTCCTCCCGAAGAAAGAGTTGATTTGCTCATTGTTGTGGGAATGTTTCTTACCGGCTTTGATGCTCAAACGCTCAATACATTATTTGTTGATAAGAATCTGCGTTACCACGGTTTGATTCAATCCTTTTCACGCACCAATCGTATTTATGATTCTACAAAAACTTTTGGCAATATTGTTACTTTTAGAGATTTAGAAAAGGCAACAATAGATGCCATTACCCTTTTCGGTGACAAAAACACCAAAAACGTGGTGCTTGAAAAGAGTTACAAAGAATATTTGGAAGGCTTTACAGACATTGTTACAGGCGAAGCTCGCAGAGGTTATGTAGAAGTTGTTAGAGAATTAAATGAAAGGTTTCCTAAACCTGATGAAATAGAAACTGAAAAAGACAAAAAGGATTTTGTAAAAATATTCGGAGAATATTTGCAAATAGAAAACATACTTCAAAATTACGATGAATTTTGTCACCTCAAAGCATTTAAAGAAATAGACACAAATGACACTGAAGCAATTGAAGCCTTTAAACGGGAACATTTTGTATCAGATGAGGATATTGCTTTAATGCAAAAGATTGAATTGCTGAATGAGCGGACAATACAGGATTATCGTTCTACCTATAATGATATTCGTGACTGGTTAAGACACAGAAAAATCGGAGACGAACCGGAAGAATCAAAGATTGATTGGGATGATGTAGTATTTGAAATAGACTTACTTAAATCACAAGAAATAAACCTTGATTATATTCTTGAACTGATATTCGAACACAATAAGAAGAATAAAAACAAAGAAACTTTAATTGAAGAAATACGCAGGGTTATACGTGCAAGTGTCGGGAATAGAGCAAAAGAAAGTTTAATTGTTGACTTCATCAATGAGACTAAACTTGAAGATCTTCAAGATAAAGTAAATGTGATTGATTCATTCTTTACGTACGCACAGAACAGGCAAAAAGCGGAAGCTTTGGCATTGATTGAAGAAGAAAGATTAAATGAAGAAGAAGCCAAACGATATATTCTTGCTTCTTTAAAACGAGAATATGCCAGTGAAAACGGCACGGAACTCAATGCCCTATTACCTAAAATGAGTCCACTAAACCCGCAATATCTAACCATAAAACAAAGAGTCTTTAAAAAGCTAAGCTCGTTTGTAGAGAAGTTCAAAGGCATTGGCGGGCAGTTGTGATTTTTTTGAAGTTGTCCACTTTTTATTCTTTTATTTGTTTACATTTGCAAACAAAAATGACATTGTATGGTGAAATATGGTTATAATTGGAGGTTGTTTCTTAGTTTTATGTACAATTTAAATTGATTGTATTTCAATATCATATAATTCTTATGTGTGCACAATTGGTTAAATTTATTTAAAGAGACATTATAATGGAAGAATTGATAAGTTATTCATATAAGTACCCTGATATACCCTATGAAATTACATTGTTTTTTTCTGAAATAAAAAAAGATCCAACTAGCAATTATATAGTTAATAAAAGCGTAAAGGAATTTTGTTCGTATTATAAAGATAAATATAACACAAAGGACCTTCCTCAGCCAAGAGTAATAGCCAAAATGTGTGATGTTCTATGCGAAAACTTAATGATGACTGTTGTACATAGAGGAGGGGTAGCCGACATGGAAAACAGTTATTTATGCACAATAACATTCGAAGAAATTATAAAAAAGCCAGCTTTTGCATATTTATTTAAAAAGAGGTTAAACTATGTAGTTTTTGGTTTCAAATACATTTATGAAGATTTTAAAAAGTATGTTTTACCAATAGAACATACCGATTCAAAGGATGATAAACATCTAGGAACAGGATTTTTATATAGTAATGGATTGGTAACTGCTCGGCATTGCATTGATGGAGCAAAAAAAATAGCAATTAAAGGTATAGGGTCAGAATATCTAAAAACAGCTAGATATAAAATCCCTAAAAATGATTTGCTTGATATTCTTTTTATTCAGTTTGAAAACCGAATCAAAGAAAGTTTAATATTCAGTAAAGAAGCAAATGTACTTGACGAGGTGATGACTTTAGGGTATCCTAAAATTCCTGGCTTTCACAGTTTTTTAACAGCCGAACATGCAAAAGTTGCATCTAGATACACAGCGTCGGTTGGAGAAATTGTCGCAAATGCAGAAGATATTTGGATTAGGGAAGATCTTTTTTTAATAACTGCAAAAATTAGAGGAGGAAACAGTGGAGGGCCTGTTGTTTCTAATGATGGGTCAATAGTTGGTGTGTCTGTGAATTTACCTGAAGGAGAAGGGGACTATGATAATTTAGGCTATGGAACAGTTATTCCTGTGAAATATGTTAATGATTTAATTGATAATTTTGAATATTTGGACACATCAAAAATTGATTTTGTAGATTTTTAATCGTCGTAAAATTGACTATTCCGATTAAATTGACTCCCTAAATTCCTGAGCAAATTCACCCCTACCCTTTCTCTGCGTCCTCTGCGTAAATCTCTGCGTTCTCGGCGGCTGAAAAAAAGTTTATGAGTTTATAAGTTTATCAGGCGTGGTACAAAGTTCTCAGTTTTCAGTTGTCAGTTTTTCAGCATATTGCAAATTTTCCGCCCTTCGTTTTTGCCCATTTTTAGCCCGATTTTG
>DHTG01000059.1 GCA_002411545.1 Bacteroidales bacterium UBA5266
CCGGAAACCCCATTACGCCTGCAAATCAACAACAGCAATGATATAGTAGAGACCTTGCAAACGCCATTGTATCCGGGAGATTCCATAGAGTATATCTTTACACAGCCTTATATTGTGCCGGAAGTTAATACGGTACAACCCTATTATCAAATCAGTGTAACTACGGAATTGAGTTGCGATTACATGGCTTCGAATAACAAAGCTACTTTAATTGCCGGGGTTTCGGTAGTCGAATTGCAAGTCTTGTCCATAGAAACACCCGATCCGCTGGTATGTGATACAGGATTTTCGTATGTATATCCGAGCATTCAATTATCGAACAACGGTCATAATGATTTAGAAAATGTACGGATATATGTAAAGGTTGACAGTGCTTCGATGGAAGTATCAAAGATATCTGAAGAGTTTGCCAGTGTTCCTGTCGGAGCGCAAGTGTATGGCTTTACCACTCCATACCCGGTTCCTAACCTAACAGGTAATTATGAAGTTACGGTATTTATCGATAAAGTTACGGGCGAAATGGACGATAGCAACGACACCTTGAGCATGGAAGCCTGTGCTATTAAATACGGTACGGCTATTCCGGGATATGATGCATCGATCAATTGGAGCATGGAACAAAACATGCCCAACCCGGCTTCAGCTTCCACACAGATAGACTACAGTATTCCTCAAGAAGGGGTAATTCGTTTTACTATAACAACGATTACGGGGCAAGTACTCCATAGTCAAGACATACCATCTGCTGCCGGTTCACATTCTTTGGAATTCGATACCCAACATTTGGCAGGAGGTATTTACTACTATAGCATGGAATATCAAGGCCAACGCATCGTAAAGAAGATGACCATACAGAAATAAAAAGTTTCATTGTACATTTAGTTATTAATAAGGGAGAAGCTGTGTAAAAGCAGCTTCTTCTTTTTTTTGTAATAATAAGATATTTTTGTATTTAAAGTGTTAAGGATTTTCATATGCAAATACAGCTTCAACACCAACTATACCATGTGTAGCTATAAGTATTAAATTTTCTACTGTCGATGAACAAATGATATATTATTTATTTAATCAACAGATTAACACTGTTACACCAACAAACAGTTATTTTACGTTATCTTTTATCCACTCTTCAAGTTCTCCATTTTCATACATCTCTACTAACTCATCCACATCTTCATCTTTTTTTACTCCAATTCCTTTTTTATATATGTTAACAATGCTTTTCAGGCCTTCGTAATACCCTTGTTGTTTGTCCTTGCTGTAATTATTTTCAAGTGAATAACGTGTCCATCCACCCATGAAAAAAGTCAAAAAATCGGAATTTTTATCCGTATATTTTGAAAGTATGTCAGCATCAATAGAAATTGAAACAGATTTGGTGCCTACTATCCATTCCAGAAAAAAAGCATTGGCCTCTTTTCTTTTCTTTACTTCTTCATTTAAAGGGGTGTTTTCAAGCCAATTTATGCAAGCTATCACATCCGCTTCGTATTTTTTGAAATCGCTTGCACGTTTCAAAACATAATTCTTTGGAACTACGAATTCTTGTGCATGCAAGCTGATGCATGCTAAAAATAAAATACTAATCATTAAAATTCTTTTTGTCATAATGTAATAAATTAAAATGTTTTAACTATTATTTATCTATAATGGTTTTGGTTTTATCCCCTTTTCTCAAGGCAAAAGTATAAAATTTTATTGAATAAGATGTTTTATGGATGTATTATTTTTATTTGAGCGTTTAAGACAGTGTTAACAAGTTGTTATTTTTTTTTGTTTTCTTTTATAAAAAATATTTTCATTTCCGCAGTGCAGGCATTTGTTCCTATGTACACATAAAAGTTGTTCGCATACAGGACATTGCCATTTTATGGTTTCTTGTTTTATAAAAGCCTCTAATCCGATTTCCCGTATGAGAATTAAGTTTTGTATGGGACTTTCACTATAATTTGTTGCATAGCGTTTTTCAAGGTTCTTCAATCTACGGCAGGGAAATTTTTCACAGTCGAAACAAAAGGAATGTATATTGCCTTTTTTTTCGGGACACATTTTAAAACTGCACATTTCACAACGATACGCTTTATTTCCATCAGCCAGACATCCCGCACAGGTGTTTTTGTTACGTTGAAATCCATAGCAAATAGTACAGATAATACCGCAAGGGGCTATGTGTAAGGATTTCATGTTAGTGTATGAATGTTATTTACCCTTTACTTTCGATGTTTCGAATGTCGGAAGATAGATTTTCCCATTCTTTGTCGCTGAATTTAGGACCGATCACCGAAATGATGTTAGAGGAGAGGAAGGACCCTAGTTTACCGCAGGTTTCTATGGAATAGTTTTTGGCTAAACCGTGTAGGAATCCGGAGGCGTAGATGTCGCCGGCACCTGTTGTATCGCGACGTGTAGCAGGATAAGCCTCCAAACGATAGCTATGTTCTCCTTTTTGTATCAAGGAGCCTTTGGCGCCAATCTTTACGACCGCAATCTCGCACATGCTTGATATAGCTTGGAGGGCTTCTACGGGTTTTTCCCCCGTAAAGGCTTTGGCTTCTTCTTCATTGGCGAAAACGATGTCTACTTGATTCCGGACTAAATGTTGTAAAAAGTCTAAGTTGTCTTCTACCACATTATAGCTGGCTAAATCTAAGGATACCATTATTTTTTTTTCTTTGGCTAAACGGATGGCTTTGGTAATCAAATCGTGGTTTTGTACCAGATAGCCTTCAATGTGGAAGATATCGTATCCATTGAAAAGTTCGGGCGTAATATCATCGGGAGTCAATTCGGCGGCAGCTCCTAAAAAGGTGGCAAAAGTTCGTTCCCCGTCCTTTGAAACAAAAGCGGTGGCAAAACCGGTCATGGAATTACTGTCAATAAGCAAAGGTTTAATGCCGCTGTTTTGTATGTCGTTGTAAAATAGTTTTCCTTTTTCATCTTTCCCGACTTTGCCTATGAATCCGGCGCTTGTTCCGAGTTTACGTATGCCGTGGATGGTATTGGAAGCAGAACCTCCCGTAGCCAAGGTTTTGGGTAGTTCGGAGGTATACTTATCTATCGTTAAAGCTTGTGGATGATCAATTAACTGCATACTCCCTTTGGGTAGTTGGAAGGTGGTAAGTAGGTTGTCGTGTTCCAATTCAATGAGAATGTCGACCAAAGCATTTCCCATTCCTAATATTTTTTTCATCTATCGAAAGGTTTTTAGAGATTAATACTATGTTTTCAATTGTAAGATATAATAAGCAGCAGTGGTATAAAAGTTTCGAATATAGGGTAGTTTCCCAAAGAAGGTAGATACTTTACGGGGTTTGAGGTTGAATTTGATTTCGTAATTCGGATTGATAAAGTAAAATTGTTTGTCGAGGATGTGGTAGTTTTCCTTGTGAACAATACATTCAAAGCGTTCGATGGATATGCCTGTTTCTTTCACTTCGAGGAGTGATGTAGGGTCTTCACCATGTTTAATCAAAAGTTTACGGTAAGATGTAGCGGGCAATAGATGGATGTAAGGCATTTTCGACAGTTTGCTTTGACATACTTGTTGATGTCCGCCAAAAGGATTTTGCCAGGGAGGAAATCCGAAAAAAAGTACGCCACCGGGAGCAAGAAAATGCTTGACGTATTGCATAAATACTTCTTGGTGTGGAATGTGTTCGATGACATCCCTAAGCATGATAAGGTCATAGGTTCGGTCTTTGCTGTCGACTTTATAAATATCGGAGGCTATAAATTCTATATTCTGTTTATTCGGATGATCTTCATAGAAAGTTTTGGCATTTTCGATTTGTGCTTCATTGATGTCGATGCCTGTGCATAGGCAATTTTTATCTAAAAAGGGTTTTAAATTACCTCCTTCGCCACAACCGATTTCCAATACTTTGGTGTTTTCGTTGATGGGAAAAAACTGTTGAATATAGGGAATCACATATTTGTTGGTAGTGAATGTTTGTTCATAAAAATATAATTTCCTGTCAACGTATCGGATATGCATAGCTTACTTTTTAGTTATGGCTTTAAGATTGAGTTCGTCCAGTTGTTGGGGGCTGATAGGGGCGGGAGCGTCGACCATTACATCGCGTCCGGCATTGTTTTTTGGGAAAGCGATAAAGTCGCGTATGGAATCCATCCCATTAAAAACGGAACACATACGGTCAAACCCGAAGGCAATGCCGCCGTGAGGAGGTGCCCCATATTGAAAGGCATTCATTAGAAATCCGAACTGACGTTCGGCTTCTTCGTCGGTAAAGCCCAACGTATGAAATATTTTCTTTTGTAATTGATGGTCATGGATACGTATGGAACCGCCACCTATTTCAGTGCCGTTGATTACCAAATCATAGGCATTGGCACGTACTTTTTCGGGATGTGTTTCTAACAAAGGAATGTCTTCCAGTTTGGGAGAGGTAAAAGGATGATGTTTGGCATAATAACGTTGTGTTTCTTCGTCCCATTCTAAGAGAGGAAAGTCGACAACCCATAAGGGTTTGAATACATTAGGTTTGCGTAATCCGAGACGTTGTCCCATTTCCAGTCGTAATTCGCCCATTACTTTTTGTGTTTTTTCTTGTTTTCCGCTTACGATTAAAATCAAATCGCCGGTTTTGGCTTGGCACTTGACGGCAACGTCTTTCAAATCATCATGTGTATAGAATTTATCTACCGACGATTTATAGTTTCCATCTTCCAAACACAAGATATAAACTAATCCTGTAGCACCTATTTGCGGACGTTTCACGAAATCGGTGAGTTCGTCTAATTGTTTACGTGTATAAGAACCGCATCCTTCGGCACAGATACCCAGTATTAACTCGGCATCGTTGAACACCTTAAAATCTTTGTGTTGCAAAAGTTCGTTCAATTCAACGAATTTCATGTCAAAGCGTAAGTCGGGCTTGTCGGAGCCGTAATATTTCATGGCCTCGTCGTAGCTCAAACGTTCAAAGTCATCAACATCAACGTTTTTCGTAACATGCAATAGATGTTTAAACAAACCTTCAAAAAGGGGTAAGATGTCATCCTGCTTTACGAACGACATTTCGCAGTCTATTTGTGTGAATTCCGGTTGTCGGTCGGAGCGAAGGTCCTCATCGCGGAAACATCGTACAATTTGAAAGTATTTATCCATGCCTGCTATCATCAACAATTGCTTGAATTGTTGGGGTGATTGCGGTAGGGCGTAAAACTGACCCTCGTTAGTACGGGAGGGAACTACAAAATCCCTGGCTCCTTCGGGGGTGGAACGGATTAAGAAAGGGGTTTCTATTTCAAGGAAGCCTTCCTTATGCAAGTAATTCCTAACTTCAATAGATAAAGTATGTCGAAATCGTAAATTCTGTTGTAGCGGATTGCGCCTTAGGTCTAAATATCGATATTGCATCCGTAGTTCGTCGCCTCCGTCACTGTGGTCTTCAATGGTGAAAGGAGGAAGCTTAGAAGGATTAAGTATCTGTATTTCCGTTACATTGATTTCAATATCGCCGGTAGGCATGGCTTTGTTTTTGCTGTAGCGTTCCACCACTTCGCCTTTGACTTGAATCACAAATTCTCTACCCAGCTTACGTGCTTGTTCGCATAATCCGGCATTTGTTTCCATGTTAAAGGCTAATTGTGTAATGCCGTAGCGATCGCGTAAGTCAATAAAGGTCATCCCGCCTAAATTTCGAATCCGCTGTACCCATCCGCTTAAACTTACACTTTTGTGTAAATCTTTTAGGCTTAATTCTCCGCATGTATGTGTTCTATACATTGTTTCTGTTTATAATATGGAAATTTAATAAGTGTGCAAATTTACAAAAATTATCAAAAGGAGTTGCGAAGGTTAAACAATTATAAATTAAAATGTGATATGAATTGACTTGTGATTTTCAGGACAAGTCAACTTTACGTGTCCTAAAACGGATATACAGGAACCAAATATTCTTCAAAACGTTTCTATTTTTCCAAATCCGGCAGAAACACAAATTAATATTCAATCAAATATTGATATTGTTGATATCAACATATATGATATGACAGGAAAAAGAGTTTTATGTCATTCCAACCTCCATTCAAATTATCATTCATTGGATATTGATCTCCTTTCTGAAGGATTATACATAATGAAAATTACCACAGTAAAAGGAGTTGAAAATAAAAAATTGCTTGTCAGGTAAGAGTGATTGTGAATCATCATTGTCCGATAAGAATTTCGATATTTTAACAGATTCTTCGCTTCTCTACGCAAAGCATAAGACTGTCATTCTGAGCGAAGTGAAGAATCTTTTTAAAGAAAATTATTATCCATATAATCAGCCTTCTACAAAATAATTTTAATTATTTTAAAAAAAAATATAAATACGTATTATTATTAATTCCTTTTGCCAAAAAAAATTATTTTCATCTTATATTTGACCTTTAAAAATAATAATAAAACTTCATTAATCAATAAATAAACTTTATAAGTGCGGCGTCAGCACGATAATCACTGACAAAACGATCATGAAAAAACAATGTATAATATTATTTATTTTACTTGCATTAGCTTTTAAGATAAATGCACAGATTCCAAACAACGGATTTGAAAACTGGACAACAACCGTTGATTATGAAACTCCTACATTTTGGACATGTGGTAATTCAAGTTCTTCAGGAGTTTTTTACCCTGTTAAAAAATCCACAGACCATTATCCAGCTTCTTTAGGTAATTACTCTATACGATTAGAGAATAAACTTCCTTTAACTAATGGCTCTTCTTATGGATTTGCATTTACAGAAAACGGAACTGAAAATGCATGTTTTCCTTTAGTCTGTTTCCTAATCCGGCACATGACATTGTCAATTTGGATATTGAAAACACAAACAATCCTGACATTATATTTACTATCTATAATATGTTTGGTAAACTTGTCAAATCAGAAAGACTTATTCGTAAACAAATAGACATTTCGGATTTGTGTAATGGTATGTATATGCTTGAAATTAAATCTAATGAAGGAACTGCTAGACGGAAAATAATCATCCGAAAATAAAAAACATAGAGTGTCCTGTTTCCAATTCCACCATTTTAATTTTTCCACATCCTGTTTTCCCTCAGGAGTTTCTGCGTAATAGATGGTACACCGAAAAACATACAACAAGCATTTGTCCTGTAAGCAACCTGTATAACGAATCAGACAAAGTTTCGGGAATTTCAAAAAATTACAAAATGATTGAAAAATTATTCGATGATAATTTTTGGGTGTCCCAGTGTAGAGGTCATGAGTTTTAATCTGTAACCAACGATTTATAAAATTTATAGTTAAGAATCATGATTTTTTCTATACAAGATGAATGTGTGTTGGCCTGAGTAAAGTGAGAATCCTTTAAGTTTTATCCGTGAATAATAAGGATTCATATATATTTTTTTTTTACCTTTGCGAAATTATAATTAAGCAATAAAAAACAAAAACAATTGTGTATATGAAAGTTTTAGTTGTTGGCACCGGCTATGTGGGATTGGTAACGGGAGCCTGTTTTGCCGAGATGGGTATTCCGGTGATATGTATAGATATAGATGAAGATAAAATTAATAAATTAAAACAAGGGGTTATACCTATCTACGAACCCGGCTTGGAGTTTATTGTCGATAAAAATGTCAAAGCCGGTCGTTTGAGTTTTTCTACATCATTGGCTGATAATATTGACGACGTACAAGTTATCTTTTCAGCCGTTGGGACTCCTCCCGATGAAGACGGTAGTGCCGATTTACAGTATGTGTTGGACGTGGCTCATACGGTTGGCCGACATATGAAGGATTACAAGCTGGTAGTAACTAAGAGCACGGTTCCTGTGGGCACCGCCGCTTTGGTGCGAAAAGCCATTCAAGCGGAATTAAATAAACGAAATGTAAACATAGCGTTTGATGTAGCCTCTAATCCCGAATTTCTGAAAGAAGGCGATGCCGTTAACGATTTTATGCATCCCGATCGTGTGGTGGTAGGGGTGGAATCTCAAAAGGCTGAAGACATTATGACAAAGCTGTATCGTCCCTTTTTACTGAATAACTTCCGTGTAATATTCATGGATATTGCCTCGGCAGAGATGACTAAATATGCCGCCAATGCCATGTTGGCAACCCGTATCAGCTTTATGAACGACATTGCCAATTTGTGCGAAAGGGTAGGAGCTAATATAAATATGGTACGTAAAGGGATAGGTACCGATACCCGCATTGGAAATAAATTCTTATATGCCGGAGTGGGTTATGGGGGCTCTTGTTTTCCGAAAGATGTCAAAGCCTTGATTCAGATTGGCGAAAAAGCCGGACATAGCATGCAAATTCTAAAAGCGGTGGAGGAAGTGAATCATCGCCAAAAATCCGTTCTTTTTGAGAAATTGCATCGTTATTACAAAGGCGATTTAAAAGGAAAAACCATAGCTATGTGGGGCTTATCCTTTAAACCCGAAACCGACGATATGCGCGAAGCTCCTTCGGTGGTGTTGATTCATCAACTGCTGGAAGCCGGATGTGTAGTCAAAGCTTTCGACCCGGTAGCTATGGCCGAAGCCAAACGCATTTTAGGGAATAGTATAGTATATGCAAATGATATTTATGATGCCGTGAACGAAGCGGATGCTTTGTTTCTCGTAACCGAATGGAAAGAATTCCGTATGCCTACCTGGACTATTATACAAAAGGTGATGAATAAAGCACTGATATTTGATGGAAGAAATATATACGACCCCAAAGAAATGGAAAAACAAGGATTTCAATATTATGGCATAGGACTTTAATGGAATTTATTAAAAATATTGATGATATGATGAAGAAGATATTTGGATTATGGCCTGAACTTTTATGGATCAATGATGAAAGCCTTAGAACCAAAACCGCTGAAACATGGAAGTTGGCTTTGTTGAAAAGTGTATTAACTATAGAAGATTTACAAAAGATACCCTTTACCTTGTTGTGTGGTCCCGATTTGCAGGTGAGTTTTATGGCTCACAAACGTTGTGTGGTCCATGTGGCCTACGAGTCGGCTAAGAAGATGCAGATGTTTTTTAAGGATGAATTACCTATAAACATGGATCATGTCATAGCCGGAGCTATTTTGGCTGATGTGGGAAAGTTGTTAGAATATGAAATAAAAGACGGTAAATCCTGTGTGGGAAATTATGGCAAATACCTTCGTCATCCTTTTTCGGGAGTTTCCTTGGCCGAACAATGCGGTGTTCCGGCCGAAGTGTGCCATATCATTGCTGCTCATGCCGGGGAAGGCGATTTGGTGAAGCGTAGCACAGAAGCCTATATTGTTCATCATGCTGATTTTATGACTTTTCTGCCTTTCAAAGATCGCCTAAAGATTTAATATTAACTATATGAAACGTTCAGATATTTTTACCATTGTGGGAGTGATAGTTTTCTTATCACCCTTTTTTATTTTTGATAGTGTGTATGAGTTCTATAATGATTGGAATCGATCCAATCCCATGTCGATGGCATTTCTAAAGTTTGCCATACTGGCCACTTTCGGCGAGGTCTTGGGTTTGCGTATTAAAACCGGAAAATACAGTGCTCCCGGCTTTGGATTGTTCCCTCGAGCGGTCATCTGGGGTTTTCTCGGTATGTGGATTGCCGCTGCCATGGGAGTGTTCCGCAGTGGCGTACCGGCATTTATGGATAAATTTACCGTTTTTAACGGCATGTTGGTCGCTATGTCCGGCGATTTTACCGCTATGAAATTGTTAGGCGCTTTCTTTATCAGTGTAATGATGAATACCAGCTTCGCTCCCGTATTTATGACTTTGCATAAAATTACCGATACACATATTACAAACAATGGTGGTAAAATCGGCTGTTTGCTTAAACCTATTCCCATACGTAAAACGATCATTTCCTTAAATTGGGATGTGCAATGGAATTTTGTGTTTAAGAAGACCATTCCTTTTTTCTGGATACCGGCACATACCCTTACCTTTATCTTGCCTACCCATATGCAAGTGCTGTTTGCTGCCTTGTTGGGTGTTGCCTTGGGTGTGATTCTTTCCATTGCTGCTTTGAAAAGTAAAGCATAACAAAAGGTCTATCGGATAAAGAAAATCCTCACTCCACTTGGCTTACGGTACCGTGAAACTGTAAACCAATGATTTTTTCTCCTTTTGCAGATTTAATGAAAAATATGTATATTTCCTCAATAAATTTTGCGATAAATTTTTATCCGTTTGTGTGTAATTAGATAATTTCATGTATATTTGCAAAATATTTATACATTGATAAGTAAAAAAACAAAATTGTAGATTGTAAAAAAATTAGTTACATATATGAAAAAGAAAGTAGTTTTAATGAGTATATGGCTTGTATGCATAGGAATTTCCCGACAAATACAAGCGCAAAATCATGGTTTTGAACTTTTTTCCTCACCTCAATATGGTTTTTATCCAGATGTTTATTGTACGGGATTTTCCAACACTCAAGGTGTGTATTACAACTTAGAAGTAAATCATTTCATACTAAAAGCGGGAATTGCTTTTAATGAAACTAATATTCGAATGGAAAATTTATCTTTGTTTGAGATTACGGATTATTATTTGATAACTCATTTATATGTACAGCGAGCTCTTAAAAAACAAGATTATATGACCATCCCCATACGTGTAACATACGATTATTTACAAAAATCAGATTTCGACATTGGTGTTATGCTGGGAGTAAATATGAGGTATTTAGCAAGAGAAGAGTTGTTTTTTTCTTTTGGGGGTGATTATTATCATGGTATAAAAAGTAACTTGTCCGAATCAGATTTCATGAACAGAACTTATGTTGATCTTGTGGGCGGTGTTTATTTAAATTATAGGTTTCCGAATAACATAGGATTATCTTTCAGCCCTTTTTATTCATGTAGTTTTGGTCTTGGAAACGAAATACGCAAAAATAAAAAATATATGACCGTAGGATTGGAATTAGGAATTAGTTATGTGTTTACAAATCAAAAAAAATCATAAATAAAAAATGATAATCATGAAGCAAAAGATAGCTTATGCGCTACTAATCCTTACGATGTGTGCTGTTCAATTAAAAGCTCAACGCCATGACTTAGGTTTGTTTGTTACTCCTCAATTAGGATTTTATACTGAAAATAAATCAAGCGGCTTTGCTATTACAGAAGGTTTGCAATATGCAATTAATTACCATCGTTGGGGAGCGAATGTAGGGATAGCATATGAACTAGTAAATAATACATTTACAGATACATATTATCCGTTTTATTTTAATGAAGATTATAACTTTACTCCCTATTATGCCAAAGAAGCGATCATAGAAAAACAATATTTGCTAATACCACTAAGAATAAGTTATGATTTTTTTGAAATGAATAAATTGAAAATCGGTGCTGTTGTTGGTTGCAATTTGGGATATTTGATTAGTTTTGAAACCATATATGTTTATAAAGATGACATTATGGAAGGATTTGATTTCCCGACAAATATCGGTGTGAAGGCTATGTTATCAAAATATGATTTTGACGATAAACTAGAAATAGATGCCATGGCCGGTTTTCAAGTGAACTATACCTTTGCCAATCATATCAAACTATCCTTACTACCTTTTTATTCCTATCGTTTTTTCTTTGGTAAACAAGCTTCGTCCACAGAAAAATACATGAACGCAGGAATTGAAATAAGGGCTTCTTATCGGATAAAGTAAGTAAGCAAAAGAATCAGTATTACCTCATCAACGTCATTTCCTCAACGAGATGTTTGGC
>DHTG01000032.1:0-25908 GCA_002411545.1 Bacteroidales bacterium UBA5266
TAGTAATTCAATAAAGTATTAATTAAAAGTTTGTAGTATGAATTCAACAGAAAATCAAGGACAAGAGTCCAAAATGTTCCTCACCAAGACAGCAGAAAAATACCTAAAAACAACGGCTAAGTGGACAAAATTCTATTCTATCCTATGTTATATAGGCGTTGTAGTGTTAATCATTGTAGGTATTTTAAGTTTATTAATCGCTAAGATACCTAGTTTGCAGTCGTTGCCGGAAATGGATGCAAATGTAGGTATGAGTAATTTTTTCCCTTTTACCTTGGTAGGTATTGCCTACATCATCATGGGATTAGTTATGATTATTCCTGCTACCTATCTCTATCAATTTGGGCAACGCTATAATGATGCCTTAGTGATTAACAATGTGGCTACCCTCGAAGTCGCTATTGGAAAAATGAAATCCTATTGGAAATTTATAGGCATTTATTCCATTATCGCTATTGTCGTTGCCATCGTAATGGTTATCTTGTCAATAATTTTAAAATTTGGGTGTATGGTATAATTCTATTTTATTATTTTTTATAACAAACACCATTCATACAATACAGGGTGGTGTTTGTTTTTTTTAGAAAGAATCTAACATTTAACTCAATACTTTTCTATCATTGAATGGAGGACTGTTTATTCGTTGCTGGATAACAATCGATGGGAGTGAGTTGGCGCCAACTTGAGTCTGTATTGGCGCCAATGTGAACTCAAGTTAGCGCCCAATGTAACGAATGGCATGTTATCGGATTATTGTTACAATACTACTTATGAAGAGGTGAATAGTGTTCTATTTCGAATTCGTCCGCTTTAATTTTTCGTTCATATAAAAAGATATAATCTCTTGTTTCCTTATGGGTAAGGTAATCTATAAAAAGAGTACTTTTGCACAAGATGAATAAAAATAAAATCGGAGATGAAACAGGTTGATTTTCTGGTGATAGGTTCGGGAATAGCTGGTTTGAGTTTTGCCCTGAAAGCAAGTAAATACGGATCGGTGTGTTTGGTAACGAAAGATGTGGCGCAAGAAACTTCGACGCGTTATGCACAAGGAGGCATCGCAGCGGTGATGTACGATCCTGATACTCACCAAAAGCATATTGAAGATACCATGATAGCCGGACATGATTTATCCGATCCGGAAATTGTACGTATTACCATTACCGAATCGACCGATAGGGTAAAAGATCTAATCGAATGGGGGGTCGATTTCGACAAAAACACCTCGGGACGCTATGACCTAGCCCGAGAAGGGGGGCACTCCGAATTCAGGGTGCTCCATCACAAGGATATTACCGGTCTGGAAATACAACAGAAATTATACCTCAAAGCACAAGAAGATAAAAACATTGAAGTGCTCGAAAAATATTTTGCCGTCGAAATACTCACCCAGCATCATTTGGGCATCAAAGTAACCAAGCACTCTACCGATATCTGTTGTTTCGGAGCCTATGTGTATAATCCGCATACTCAAAAAGTAGATACCATATTAGCCAAAAACACTATCTTAGCTACGGGAGGTATCGGAAATGTGTATGGCAACACCACCAATCCCATTGTAGCCACCGGCGACGGCATTGCCATGGTTCATCGTGCCAAGGGGATGATTAGAGGCATGGAGTTTGTCCAATTTCATCCGACGACTTTATACAATCCCAGCGAACGACCGGCCTTTTTAATTACCGAGGCTTTGCGTGGTGCCGGTGCTGTTTTAAAAGATTGGCAAGGTAACGAATTTATGAAAAAATACGATGAAAGGGGCTCCCTGGCACCCCGCGATATCGTAGCCAGAGCCATAGACCATGAGTTGAAAATTAGCGGCGAACATCACGTCTTTTTGGATGCCCGTCATATAGACAAAAGCGTTTTCTTTAATCATTTCCCCAATATTTACAGCAAATGTCTTTCCATTGGCATTGATGCCACCAAAGACATGATACCCGTTGTTCCGGCGGCTCATTATTCTTGCGGCGGTATTTTGGTCGACAAATGGGGGTGTACTACCATTGCCAATTTATATGCTTTGGGAGAGTGTGCTTCGACCGGATTGCATGGAGCCAATCGATTAGCATCAAATTCTTTGTTGGAATCCTTGGTGTTCTCTCATCGGGCATGTGTACATGCAAGTGAACGTATATCCCATATTTCTTTCGAAAATAATATCAAAGATTGGAATGCCGAAGGTACGGTTTCGAACGAAGAAATGATTTTGGTTACGCATAACATACGTGAATTGCAATCAATTATGAGTTATTATGTAGGAATCGTACGTTCCGACCAACGTTTGGAAAGGGCTTTTAACCGTTTGAATATTATTTATAATGAAGCGGAAACTTTATACCAGCATTCGGTGGTTACCAAACGCATCTGTGAATTGCGCAATATGGTTTGTACGGCTTATTTGATCACACGTCATGCCATGCAACGTAAAGAGAGTATAGGCTTACACTATTCAATAGATTATCCGCCTAAAAAATAAAAAGAAATTTACAATTTAATTTCATCGAAGTTTTTGCCGTACACGCTATTGGCTTTAGCTATGCTGATAAAAGCACTTTTGTCGATGTGTTTGATGATGCGTATAATATTGCGCTTGTCGCCTTTATGAGCGATAACAAGTAAAATATCCGTTTCCTTTTTTGAATAAGAACCGTAGCCTTTAATCATGGTTGCTCCCCGCTTTAATTGAGTGTTGATTTGATCGGCGATGGCTTGATTTTTTTGGGAAAATACCATGATCTGATAGGTTTGCCTGAAGCCGTCCAAAACTAAATCGGAGGCAAAGGTATAGGCAATCATGACTACAAAACTATATACCAATTTTTCTACTGAACCCACAATGAGAAAAGAGCTGGCTACAATAAATACATTAATATATAAGGTTAAACGACCGTAGGATATACTTCTGTATTTTCCTATCATCAAAGCAATAATATCGGTTCCGCCGGTATTGCCTCCATTATTCAAAGCCATTCCCACACCTACACCCGAAAGCATGGCTCCTATCAATGAACATAAAAACATATCGTCGACCAAAGGTTTAGGAAAAAACGGTTTCATGATCGAAAAAGCAATCGACAACATGACGCTGCATATGATAGTTCTCAGGGCAAATTCTTTTCCTAAGATTTTTATCGATATCAAAACAAGGATAATATTACCGATTAAAACCGTAATGCCAATAGGAAAACCGGTAGCAAAATAAAGAATAGCAGAGATACCGCTTATGCCGCCTCCGGTCAATTGATGGGGAATTAAAAAGGCCGACCAAGCAAAGGAAAAGATAAAAAGGCCTAAAAAGATAAAGAAATAATTTTTTATTTCGTTGAAAATCACTTCTTTTGTTAGATGTTTATGTATACTAATACCTTTCATTTTTTATAGAAAATAGAATTGCATCTATTAAAAATCAACGGAATTATCTTTTTCTTCCGTAGGTGTTTCCGTAGTTTGTGTGTTATTGTTCTTGATGATCTTATTGTCGGAGTCAAACGGTCTTTCACCGAACACTTCTACTAAGTCTTCCCTATAAATCACCTCTTTTTCCAAAAGCTGAGTAGCCAGTTTAGTAAGTTGTTCTTTGTGGGTCGTTAAAATATCTTTTGCCCGTTGATAGGCTGTGTCGATGAGTTTATGCACTTCTTCATCAATTAATTTAGCTGTTGTCTCGCTATAAGGCTTTGAAAATGAATATTCACTCTGGCCTGAAGAATCATAATAGCTAAGATTACCGATTTTCTCGTTTAAGCCGTAATACATTACCATGGCATAGGCTTGTTTGGTTACTCTTTCGAGATCGTTCAGGGCGCCGGTCGATATCTTTCCGAACATCACATCTTCGGCCGCTCTGCCGCCCAGGGTTGCCGATATCTCATCCATCAATTGATCCGTATTGGTGATTTGGCGTTCTTCGGGCAGGTACCAGGCAGCACCCAAGGATTTGCCTCTGGGGACTATGGTTACTTTTACCAAAGGCGAAGCATGTTCCAACAACCAGCTGACGGTAGCATGACCGGCTTCGTGGAAGGCAATGACTCTTTTCTCTTTGGGAGAAATGATTTTGCTTCTTCTTTCCAAGCCGCCAATGATGCGGTCAATGGCCGAGAGGAAATCTTCTTTTTCGATTTCGGCTTTGTTTTTACGTGCGGCTACCAAGGCCGCTTCATTGCACACATTGGCGATGTCGGCACCGGAGAAACCCGGTGTTTGACGAGCAAAGAATTCAATGTCGACATTTTTCGATAATTTCAAAGGACGTATATGTACCTTAAATATTTCTATGCGTTCTTCCACATCGGGGAGTTCCACATGAATCTGACGGTCGAAACGTCCGGCACGCAACAAGGCTCTATCCAAGATATCGGCACGGTTGGTAGCGGCCAACATAATGATGCCGGCATTGGTTGAAAAACCGTCCATTTCGGTAAGCAGCTGGTTGAGTGTGTTTTCTCTTTCGTCGTTGGCACCTGTGAGGGCATTGCGACCGCGGGCACGACCTACCGCATCGATTTCGTCGATAAAAATAATACAAGGGGCTTTTTCTTTGGCGGTTTTAAATAAATCGCGTACGCGAGAAGCACCCACACCGACAAACATTTCTACGAAATCGGAACCTGAAAGGGAGAAAAACGGCACTTTGGCTTCGCCGGCAACGGCACGCGCCAACAAGGTTTTTCCTGTACCCGGAGGACCTACCAACAAAGCTCCTTTGGGTATTTTCCCTCCTAAATTGGTGTATCTCTGTGGATTTTTTAAAAAGTCGACGATTTCTACGATCTCTTCTTTGGCACTCTCCAAGCCGGCAACGTCATTAAAGGTTACCGGAGGTTGAGTGGTCTTGTCATAAAGTTGTGCCTTCGATTTGCCGATGTTGAAAATCTGACCACCGGCTCCGCCACCGGCTTTACCAATGCCACGCATCGACCAGTAGAAGAATCCGAATATCAGCAGAAAGGGCAATATCCATCCCAAAATTTCCCATCCCCACTTCTTGGTGTTGTCGCTCAATACGACGATGTGTTTGAAATTCTCTTCCAAAAATATTTTTTCTTCCGGAGTTTTTCCGGCTGTATCGCGTTGGAAGGCTTTTTCTTCGGCCTCTTTGATTTCCTGACTGAAAGTAGCTATGTCGGCAATGTCGATGTAGAAATGTGGCCCGTTTTTGCTACGGTCGAAAGCTTTTTTATAGGCTGAATCGGCATTGATAGACAAGGGCCTTAGGTAGATTTGTGCTTGCTCCTTTTGTTTGACAATCACAATCTTTTCGATGTCGCCTTGGGCGATCATCCTTTCTAATTTCACATTATCTATAGATACGGTCGAAGGTTGCCAACCCCACAAACCAATGGCAACGATGGCTATGGTCAATAGGCCGTATATCCAGTAAAAATTAAAACCCCGTTTCTTGTCTTTGGGTGTTTGAGGGTCTTTTGTGTTTTTCTCATCCATATTTTATGTTTCCTAGTTCTATGATTGTAAATATTTCTTAACGTATGAAAGGGCTTAAATATTATTTGTACGTATGATTAATGCCGTATCGTTCCATAAATGTTCCAAATCGTAAAATTCTCTTTGTTCTTTGAGAAAGATATGTACGATGATGTGAAAATAATCGATTAAAATCCATTGGGCATTCGATTCTCCTTCGGTATGATTGGGTCTGATGTGGAGGATTTCTTTCACCTTTTTTATCACTTCTTCACACAAGGCGGAGGCATGGGTGTTAGAAGTAGCTGTACAAAGGATGAACCTGTCAAATAATCCTGCCCCTTTCTGCGTAAAATCCATCTCCACGATATCATCGGCTTTTTTTTCGGATAAAGCAGAAAGTATGCATCCAATTAATTCTTGTGTATCGTTTTCATTTTGTTTTTTGTGTATAGTCTTGGTCGATTGTTTCGGCATAAAAATATTTTTTTGCAAAAATACGAAAATAAAGTATTTAAACGCTCAATATAGTTATGTTTTTTCGATAGAAAATTGGTGAATGGTTTCAAACAGAAAAATCGCCTTAAGTTTATCTAACCTGTGCTATGCTTGAATAAATGGTTTTAAATTAGCGATATGATTTCTTAAGTATTGATGCAAGTATGCCTACTTCATGTCAAATCAGGTTTCTGTAAATATAAAAAATCTTTATCCATGATTATTTATTTATTATTTTTGCAAAAAAAAATCTATATCCGAGGATGAAAATATTCAAGTTTGGGGGCATGTCAATCAAAGATGCCGAAGGGTTTAAAAATGTTACTCACATTATTGACAAGCATAGAAAGTCCGATTTAGTATGTGTGATTTCCGCTTTAGGAAAAACAACCAATCATTTAGAAGAACTAACTACGGCTTTTTATCATCGCACATCGGGAAAAAAGAAGTACTTTGACGAGATTAAATCCGAACATCAACGAGTGATGACCGCTTTGTTTGAGGAGGACGATAGGGAAGCCCTGCAGGCTGTGCAGGCATTGTTTGACATCTTAGAAGGATATTTGCAGAAAGAACCAAGCGAAAATTTTGACTTTGAGTACGATCAAATTGTATCCTTCGGCGAGCTGTTTTCATCGACGATCTTGTTTCAATATATGCGGAAACAAGGAATGCCGGTTGTAAGCTTAGATGCACGCAAGTTAATCATTACCGATACGAGCTACCGAGAAGCGCGGGTGGATTGGGAGAAAACCGAACGTAAAATACAAAAGGCCGTATCACAACAGCTAAAAATGGGAAACATTGTCCTTACACAGGGTTTTATAGGAGGAAGTACGGAAGGTATATCCACCACTTTAGGCAGGGAAGGTTCCGATTTCAGCGCTGCTATCTTTGCCTATGTTCTCAATGCCGAAAACGTTAGTATCTGGAAAGATGTGGAAGGCTTGCTCAATGCCGACCCTAAAAAATTCGAACATACCGTCAAGTTAGATAAAATATCCTACCGCGAAGCCATCGAATTGGCCTATTACGGGGCAAGTGTGATTCACCCTAAAACCCTAAAACCCTTGCAAAATAAAAACATCCCTTTGCTGGTGAAATCCTTTATCCACAGCGACGGGGAAGGCAGTATCATTCATGATTTCAAAAATCAAAAAATGATCCCTTGTTTTATCAAAAAAACCAACCAAATTTTATTGTCAATATCGCCCAAAGATTTTTCCTTTATCGCCGAAGAAAACCTATCGACCATTTTTGCCATTTTTGCTTTCTTTGGTTTTAAAATTAACCTGATGCAAAATTCGGCCATCAGTTTTTCGGTCTGCGTGGACCATCGCCAAAACCTCGACCAGTTGATTGAAGAATTACAAACCGAATTTTATGTAAAATATAACCAAAACGTAGAATTGCTTACGGTGCGTCACTATAAAACCGACAGTTTGACCGGACTCATCGAACATAAAAAAGTCATACTCGAACAACGCAATCGTACAACCTTGCAAGTGGTGTTGAAATAGTTTATCGGATAATGGTGTAAAAAAAAACATACACTTTCCGAAAAACATATTTCTGGAATATACGTTATAAAATATAAAGAAAAAGAATATGATTCAAAGCGAGAGCATCAAGGATTTAGAAAAGCGCGTACTCGAGCTGAGGGGGTGTCTTTGACATCGAAAGCAAGAGGAAAATCATAGCCGAAATGGAAGTCAAAACCCAACATCCGGACTTTTGGGATAATCCTTCGGAGGCGGAAAGTTTGTTAAAACAAATCAATACCTTAAAATCTTGGACAAAATCCTATGAACAAAGCGAACAACTTTTGTCAGAAGTGCAATTGGCCCTTGAATTTTATGCCTTGGGAGAAATGACGGAGTCGGAATGCGATGCCATTTATGCTACCGCCTTAAAAGCCATCGAGGATTTGGAATTCAGGAATATGATGAACGACGAAGAGGATAGGTTGGGAGTTATTCTAACCATCAACTCCGGTGCCGGTGGCACCGAAAGCCAGGATTGGGCCGAGATGTTATTGCGGATGTATGTCCGTTGGGCTGAAGACAAGGATTTTAAAGTCAGAGAACTGGACCGCTTGGAAGGAGATGTGGCAGGAATAAAGTCGGTAACCATTGAGATTGAAGGTACCTATGCCTATGGCAACCTTAAAGGAGAAACCGGAGTACATCGTTTGGTGCGACTTTCACCTTTCGACGCTGCCAACAAACGACATACTTCCTTTGCCTCTGTCTTTGCCGGACCTATGGTGGATGAGAGTATTAACATTCAAATTAATCCTTCAGATATCACCTGGGAAACGTTTCGGTCGGGAGGCCCCGGCGGACAAAATGTAAACAAAGTAGAAACAGCCGTCCGACTTTACCATCGACCTACCGGCTTGGTTATGGCATGCCAAGAAACACGTTCGCAACTTCAAAATAAAGAAAAAGCCTTGCAAATGCTCAAATCAAAACTCTATGAGCTGGAACTGCAAAAAAAATACGAAAAGATTAACGAAATTGAAAGTAATAAAAAGAAAATTGAATGGGGCTCCCAAATTCGGAATTATGTACTACATCCTTATAAGCTTGTAAAAGATACACGTACGGCTTGTGAAACCGGCAATGCTCAGGCAGTCCTCGACGGACATATCGACGACTTCCTGAAAGCCTATTTGATGAAATTCGGCAGAGCTTCCGGCTGAAACGAAAATGTAATAACGGAACTTCTGCCATAGACGGAAATTGGGTAAACGCTTTCGCTATCTTAATATTTAATTACTTATGTTTAAAATAGACCAATTTAGGAAAATATTTTTTAAAATAAAGCGGGATTTGTGAGTATACAACAAAATTTTTTTTACTTTTGCACACTATTCATTAAGCTTAATAAAACATATAAAAGACATACATTAGATTATGGCAGTTATAGGAAAAATCAGACAACATTCCGTAATTTTGTTGGTAGTGGTGGCAGTAGCCTTGCTGGCATTTATTGTAGGCGACTTTGTCAAACCCGGTAATAAACACCTCAGTGAATTTATCAAGATAGGAAAACAAAATGTCGATTATTATACGTTCATGGATCAATATAATTATTATAGCGAAATCCTGAAACAAAATGGAGCGGAAAATGTAGAAGCCGAGGCGAATAATTATACCTTCAACGAAATGGTTGATTCCTTGATTCTTCAAGATCAATACAGGTATTTAGGCATTACGATAACGGCCGAGGAGATTAGAGATTTAATGGTCGGCCCCAATCCACATCAATATGCCCGTCGCTTTTTTGGCGGTCCCGATGGAAATTATGATATGCAATTGGCGCAAGGCTTCCTTGATAATATGGACCAATACGACTCTGCTTCTAAAGCAAATTATCTGTATATTGAACGTTTAGTCGAAAAAGAAGCCTTCCGAAATAAATATTTAAACCTTTTGGCGAAATCTTTTTATACGCCCAAAATCTTTGCACGCAAGGCACAAGAAGAAAGCCAAATGAGAGCAAATCTTCAATTAGCACAAATCTCCTATAGCCATGAATTGGTATCGGATGATAAAATCACCGTGAAAGAAGAAGATATGCAGAAATGGTATGAAGAAAATATCTATCGTTTTCCGCAAGACGAAGAATTGAGAAACATAGAATATGTACTGTTTGAAATTAAACCTTCGGCTCAGGATTTACAAGATATCGAAAATGAAGTAAGAGAAAAATATGCCCAATTTCTCGAAACCGAATCACCGAAAATGTTTATCAATAGCATGGTGGATGCTCGTTTCGACAGTACATTTTACAAACGCAATGAATTGCCCCTGCATATTGATACCTTGTTGTTCGATGCACCGGTGGGTACCTTTATAGAACCTTTCATTGAGGATAATTATTGGATGTTTGCCAAATTATTGGATACAGAATCTCGTCCGGATTCCTTGCATGTAAGTTTTATGTTTTTCGCTTATGAAGGCATGCAAGATGCTCCTCGTACCAAAGAACAAACACAAAATATCATCGATAGTGCTTTTCTAGCTTTGGTGAACGGACAAAATTTTTATGAGGTTGCCAATCAATTTTCCGATATCAAAGCCGACCCTCAAAACGATTCTTTGCGCGTATGGTTAGCCGACGGTAGTGATATGGTATTCTTCGATAGAAGTACTGCACAAGAGTTTTTTGATACCCTCAATCGTTTTTCGCCCGGCATCATGACCAAATATGAAGCCGAAGCGGGAACCTGGATTTTTATCCTCAATCATAAAACGGAAATCGAAAAGAAAATAAAAGTGGCTATCGGTAAGAAAATCATCGAAGCTTCGTCCGAGACCTTCGACAATATTGAAAGTGCTGCCAATAATTTCGTCAACGGCACCGATACCTATAAAAAATTTGATAAAAAAGTCAATGATTTAGGCCTTAACAAACGTAGCTTTGAACGCTTAACGGCCATGGCGTATAATATACCTGGTATAAGTGTCAATGCACGAGAGATTATACGTTGGGCTTTTGATGAAAAAACCGAAAAAGGGGCTGTCTCCGCAGTCTTTCTGTTGAATGATGTCTTTGTGGTGGCTAGCCTGAAAGATATTTATCCCAAAGGTCATATGGCCTTAGACCAAGTGCGACCCTTTGTCGAATCCATGGTGAAAAGAGAAAAGAAAGCCGAAATATTGACTAAAACTATGAAAGCCACATTAGCCAAAACAAAAGATATACATCAAATTGCCAATCAATATAAATTGAATGTAGATACCATTCAAATCTCCTTTGCCGATCGTAATTTCGGTCATTACGGACCCGAAGCAGGGCTGATAGGTAAAATCTTTGCACAACAAGCTGGTCAAGAGCTTATACTTATGAAAGGAGATATGGGAATGTATCTGATCCGTGTGCTGGCTTTGAACATTCCTTCTTCCTTGCAAATGGATGAAAATGGAAAAGCTTCCACCGATATGTATCTGCAACAACAAGGTATGATGTATCAAAGCAAAGTACAGAATTCGGCCATGCCTGCACTCAAAAAATTATATAAAATCGAAGATAATCGGCATAAAGTTTTTTAACCTATAAATAAATTAGAATGAAAAGAATAATTAACATCTTGTTTGTAGCTTCTTTAAGTTTCGTTTTCTTTGCTTGCTCCAACAATAAAAAAGAAGAAGTGGTCGAAAAGTATTACACCCATTTTTTGAAAGGGGAATTCGAAGAAGCTAAAAAATTGGTTACCGAAGAACATCAAGGGCTCTGCGATCTGATGGCCAGCTTTGCTCCGGAAGAAGAAAAAGCTAAAATGGCTAAAACCGAAGTCAGTGTGACTAACATCAGCTGTGAAGATATCAACGATAGCATCAGCATCTGTTCTTGCCAAATCAAAACTTCCTACGAAGGGGAAGAAAAAACCATCGATGAAAAGGTAGAACTTAAAAAAGTGGGTAATGATTGGTATATCAATCAAGGGAAAGAATCTAACGAAGATAAAAAAGACGTAGACCAAGAGGAAAATATGCCTATTACTGCCTCGGAAGAAGAGATCTTAACCGAAGATACAATAATTGAATCCAATCCCGTAGAATAGTCATGATTTTAAAATCCAATATATGAAGCTGTTCAACGAACAGCTTTTTTTGTATAAGTATAATAGATGTCACGGAAAAGAAGTTTTATCATCCTCTGTATCCTTTGTCTTTTTGTTGCGGGCCTAGTACTTTTTATCCATTTATATGAAAGCCAAAGCAAACAAAAAGAGCAAAGCAATCCATATCGCTTGGAGGCAGGCGAAATAGCCTTGTTGCAAGAAGGCGATTTGATATTCCGCAAAGGATTTGGCATCATCAGCGATTGCATAGCTCGCACCACCCAAGTGTGTTATAACATTTCTCACGTAGGGGTGCTATGCAAGGATGCTCAACACCGATGGATGGTCATACATACCGTTTCCAACACCTTGGTGAATGTCGACGGCATGCAAATCGATGAGCTCGCTCACTTTGTCCGGCAAAGTTATCCGAATACGATCGTCGTATTGCGTTACCGTCACGGGAGCGACAGTAGCAGGGCAGCCATAGTGCGCCAAGCCTATCATTACTTAGACAGACAAATACCTTTCGACGATACTTTCGATATGCAGGATACGAGCGAATTCTTTTGTACGGAATTTATACGGAAATTATTTCTTGATGTATATAAGAAAGATTTGTATGAGTTAGCAAGCGACCATCCCTATGCTAGCTTGCGTTTTGGCCCTTTCTGGAATGCTGATAATTTCAGCACGGTGTTCGCTCATCAAGAGAAACAGACACGCTAATGTTTTCAGATTAATACAATCGGATAGTCTGAAATTTCAAAAAAAAAATGTACTTTTGCATAAAAACTATCCAAACGAAATAAAAATTATTAATTGAAAAAAGATGTATAAATTAGTATTGTTACGACACGGGGAAAGCGAATGGAACAAAGAAAATCGTTTTACCGGATGGACAGATGTCGATTTGTCGGAAAGAGGCATAGAAGAAGCTAAACAAGCAGGTAGAACCTTGAAAGAAAATGGGTTTAGTTTTAAATACGCCTACACATCCTATTTGAAACGGGCGATTAAAACTTTGTTTATTGCGATGGAAGAGATGGATGAGTTATGGATTCCCGTTGAAAAGACATGGCGATTGAACGAAAAACATTACGGCTTTTTGCAAGGACTCAATAAAAAAGAAACAGTCGAAAAATATGGCGATGAGAAAGTCTTGCTATGGAGAAGAAGCTATAACATAGCACCGCCCCCTCTTCCCGACAGCGATCCGCGACATCCTATGCACGACGAGCGATATAGAGATATTCAGGAAGAAGGAGCTAAACCCGGTACCGAATCCTTGAGCGATACTATCAACCGCATCATACCTTATTGGGAAAACGAAATTGTTCCCAATCTCATGAAATATCGTGAAGTGATTATCAGTGCGCATGGAAATAGTTTACGGGCCATTGTGAAATACGTTAAAAATATTACCGATGAGGATATCATTGCCTTGAATCTTCCGACAGGAATTCCGTATGTGTTTGAATTCGATGATGACATGCGCCTTATTAAAGATTATTTCCTCGCCGATGAGGCTGTATTAAAAGCCTTGATGGAAGAAGTGGCCAATCAAATAAAAAAAGATTAAGTGTTCAAAGCATATGCCGAATCAATGGGTCATACCGGATGTTCACGGGTGTTATTATACCTTGAAAAGTCTTGTGGAAAATCACATTCGATTGACCCGGGACGATGAGTTGTATTTGTTGGGTGATTTGATTGACCGCGGAAAATATTCCAAACAAGTGCTGGATTATTTAATGGATCTCGAAAAACAAGGATATAGCATCAAGCCTGTTAGAGGGAATCACGAAGCCTATTTTTTATCGGCCTATCAAAGCGAATTGACGCATAAAAAGACATTCTTTGGAAAATCTCACAGTAAGGAATTTATGTTCTGGTATAGGGTAGGAGGGAAGGAAAGCCTGGAGAGTTTCCAAGTGGATAACATACAAGATATTTCGCCTTCTTATGTGAAATGGATAGAAAAAATGCCCTATTATTATATCCTCAATCGCTTTATCATCGTACATGCAGGTTTGAATTTTACGATCGAAAATCCCTTGCAAGATAAATATTATATGTTGAATGCTACCCATTTTCAAGTCATACCCGAAAAAATAGGCCATAAAATCATTATTCACGGACACATCCCTTTAAGCATGGATGGCATAGATACTCTTTTAAAAGAAAAAGAGATGTATCATTACATATGCATAGACAACGGCTGTTATTACGAGCAGGAAGATGCTTATGGTAGCTTATTAGCCTTAAATCTACAAAACATGGAGTTGCTTTCACAAGTAAATATTGATCATTAAAGATGAGAATCGACCTCTTAACTTTATTTCCGGCTATGTTTAGCGGATTCTTTTCGGAATCCATACTCAAACGTGCGCAAGATAAGCATTTGCTTGAGATTCATCTACATGATATCCGTGACTATACTACCGACAAGCATCGCCGTGTGGACGATTATCCTTACAGCGGAGAAGCCGGTATGCTGATGAAAATTGAGCCTATTGCCGCTTGCATCGAAAGACTTCAACAAGAAAGAACCTATGACGAAGTGATTTTTCTGACTCCCGACGGCGAACGCTTGCATCAGTCTATGGCCAATCAGCTCTCCATGCTCAAGAATGTAATATTGTTGTGTGGCCATTATAAAGGCATTGACGAACGTATCCGCGAGTTGTTTATCACCCGCGAAATATCCATAGGCGATTATGTGCTCTCCGGAGGTGAACTGCCTGCTGCTGTTTTGGTGGATGCCATGGCCAGACTCATACCCGGAGTCTTGAACGACGAGAGCTCCGCCCTCTCCGATTCTTATCAATATGAATTGTTGTCGCCTCCCGTATATACGCGACCTTACGATTACAAAGGACACAAAGTGCCCGATATACTACTCTCGGGCAACGAAAAAGAAATCAAAGAATGGAAATTACAAAAAGCCATCGAAAAAACCCGAAAGAAACGTCCCGATTTGTTGCAAAATTATGATGCTGAATCATGATTTTCAGCATCTTTCGATGTTTCACAAGATGTATTAAAGCAATAAACGATCCTATGTCTGCCTATAAAAACGAAAAATTATCCATGGAAGAATTACAACGTATTAGCGTTGAAGAGTTTAAGCAGAGTGAAAAACTTCCGCTGACACTTGTCCTCGACGATGTACGAAGCATGAACAATGTGGGTTCGGTATTCCGTACGGCCGATGCGTTTCGCATAGAGCATATCTGTTTGTGTGGAATCACAGCCCAACCTCCGCATAAAGAAATTGAAAAAACAGCCCTCGGTGCTACCGAATCGGTACAATGGTCCTATTATACGAAAACCTTACAAGCTGTTGAACATTTAATCGAAAATCAATATGAAGTCTATGCGGTCGAACAAACCAAAAATAGCCTCCCGTTATCGTCGTTTCACCTACATCCTCATACAAAAATCGCCCTTGTCTTTGGTCACGAAGTCATGGGTGTGAAACAGGAAGTGATTGATCGTTGCCGGGCAAGCATTGAAATACCGCAATTCGGAACCAAGCATTCGCTCAATATTGCAGTCAGCGCCGGCATCCTGATGTGGCATATATTTTATCAATTAATTCAAAAAGACCAGAAATATGAAACCCTCCGCTAAAATAAGTTTACCTCCCGGCAATATGCTCAATCCATTACCGGTAGTCATGGTTAGTTGCGGCTCTATCCCCGACGATTATAACATCATCACCGTAGCCTGGTGCGGCACCATTTGCTCTGAGCCTCCGATGTGCTACGTTTCTATCCGTCGCGAACGACACTCCTACGACCTTGTTAAGAAATACAAAGAATTTGTCATTAATCTATGTACCCAAGAGCTTTGTGCCATTACCGATTGGTGTGGCGTACGTTCCGGACGTAAATACAATAAATTTCAACTCATGAACATCACAGCCATGGCAGCCGAAAAAGTGAAGGCTCCCCTCATCGCTGAATCACCTTTGAATATAGAATGTATTGTCAAAGAGATTATTTCTTTGGGAAGTCATGATATGTTTATAGCCGAGGTCGTGGCTGTACACGCCGATGAAAAATTACTTGATCCAAAAACACAAGCGCTCAGACTTGATAAGGCTGATTTGGTGTCTTATAGTCATGGGAATTATTATAGCTTGGGAGAAAAAATCGGTAAGTTCGGATTCTCCGTGCAAAAGAAAACATCGAAGAAAAAATAATAAATCTCATTCAAAGAATGATATCCTAAGTGTATCAACGTTTTGTTGCCGTTTGTGCTGATAAACCCGATGCACTGACCGGATTTTTTTTAGGTTTGGATAATATTCGGCCATAGGTGCATCGTGTATAATCAGCATATCTCAGGTCATTGTGTGACTAAATTCCCAACTAGGAACAAATACCGGTATGCAATCATGTGTTTTCATAGGATGAAATTCGCAAGTCCTTGTAAATAATCTAATGAATGATTTCCTTTGTTACACAAGAGATCGATGATGCTGAGGTTGGAAATAAAATCACATCTGTCGCTAAACACTTGGGTATAGGGAGGAAAATCCTTGGTCAATACATGGCTCGTCGGCTTTTTGGGATGTAGGCTGTTGCGCAAATCCAGACAATCCGAAGGATATTCTTTTTGATAACGTTGGGTGAAAGTCAGAGTTTTACTTATCTTCAACAGACTACACAAAACATTCCATAAGTCAAGGTTGAAATCCCATAAAAAAGTAAAACTTTTGCGATAAAAACTTTCCAGGTAATCCCGATAATACAGGAAAAAGGGGCTGGTATTATAGGATGTTTCCAAGCTTTTCCAATGTATGGCTTGCCAGTTTTGAGTATAATCTATGCGAATATCCCGTATCAAAGCACCTTCGGAGGTGTATTTACGTATGGGTATAATCAAGGCTTTAGGACCCTCGGCGCTCGCTATCAAACAGCGGTTGCGATAGGATTGTTTCAGGTAGTGTTCCGCCGATTCCAGGTAGGTCTGTTCAGCCTGAAAAAAGGCGGCAAAATAGGCAAGGGGTGGCAAATATGCCGTAGTGAAAAGTACCGATGTGTATGGTTTTTGCTGTGTCATCCCATGATCTTAAAAAGAACTGCAAAAATAGTAAATATTGTGGAAAGTGGAGGGAATGAAAATGAAGTTTAAAGACGTTATTATTTTCTATATTTATATTACTTGTCCATGTTTGTTCTGTTCCATTTCATGGATGATAAATGTAGAAACTATTAAACTAAATCCCTCTAAAGTCACGATAGTTAGAACATTTTTCTGCAAAAAAATAAAAAGATACCAAAGGGAGTTACGGCAACTAAAAAATTAAAAATTCATTGCTTCAAAGCTGCTTTGCTAAATATATAATCCGGGATTTGTTGGTTAAATTTGATGCTATTGATGATATAATCGGTTCCATCTCCCTGTTTTAGAGCATCCTTAAAATTGATTTTCATGGGATACCACCTGCTATCAATTTTCTTGAAATCTGAAAAAGTAAACACTTTTAACAATTGCCCGCTTTTTGCGTAAAGTTCCTGTTTCATAGAAACATAACGTTCCGTATCAATCCAAATTCTGCGGGAATAATAGGCCACATCGGTGATTTTTGCTGTAAGTTCCAACACATAACAATTTCTTCCATTCATAGTATCTTTGCCTTGGAGTTTTACATTGTATACATCCAATAATTTCCTATCTTCCATCATATCTTCGTACGAAAGATCGGATCCCATTACCGATTGACGTAACATATGCCCGGATATTTGTATGGTACGATCGGTAGAAGGAGAATAAATCCAAAGACTATTTCCTAATTTTAACATTTTTGTTCCCTTACTGCCGGCAGGATAGAGATACTCTGTAAAAGACTTTTCGTTTCCAACCGTATGGCTTTTTGCTTTCAGTGTTCGTTGGTTCCGTTTGCCATGAATCACCATGGTTATTTCCGACACCGTATTTTCGGCGGAGATATTTTTATCCACTCTTTTTATAATTTCCTCTCCTGTTTGTGCATAGCTTGCTACAAAAAACAACAGAGCCATGCTTGTAAGCATTACGTTTTTCATTATGATTATATTTTTTAGTTGTTCATTCTTAATCAGACTTCTAATTCTTTAAACAATTTTGCGGTATTCCGTTTAAAAATGGCTCTTCCGGCAAGTGCATTACCCAATATCATGGCTAATAAACCGGGGATAAAACCAATATAAAAAAGATTCGGTGTTAGTTTTGCCTTGAACACGGTTGGCATCATCATCGTTATATTTTTCATCATACCGCTGATATCCAATCCGTTTTCTTGAAGAACATAAACGCCTATCAATCCCAATACCGTTCCGGTAATGGAACCGATAAGTCCGATGATAATCGCTTCATAAATCAGGGTTTTATAGATGTCTTTTTTCTGCTCTCCCAGTGCTAAACGAACTCCAAATTCGGAGTAACGACGCATTGTTCCTATTAATCCTGTATTCCACAGCACAATGGAAAGTATAAAGATAAGGACACTCACCATTATAGCGGACATGTTTTCCGTCATGGAAAGATAGACTCCCAGATTTTGGTCATCGGTAAGTGTTTTCATGGTAGGGGAGTACTCGTCGTCGTCTTTGGTATATTTATGTGTAAAAGTGTTTTTAATTTTAAGTGCATTTTCGTTATTATATTCTCCCTCTTTGAAATAACCGAAGATTTCGCTGCTTGCGTCTTCCATTTCAAGATATCGGCGTGCATCGGCAATATCGACAATAGCGGCACCTTTGTCGAGTAATTGGTTCCCAAATCTGAGCGTACCGCAAACGATATAATTTGAAAACATCATGCTTCCATACATGGTGGAACCGATAATACTTACTTCATCCCTAATGTTGACATGGAAACGCTTGGCAAAATCATCGCTGATTAAAATTTCACCGCTTTTCTTCGGAAGGCGGCTGTTATTGTCTTTTACCAAAGCTTTTCGGATATTTAGCCGTTCAATTTCTTTTTCATTGCTAAAATCAATGGCTTTGGCAACCGCTGCTCCTTGCGCTCTTGTCTCGCCATTCTTGTCCGGGACATCAAGCAAGCCGCCAAATTGAATACGGCTTACCCATTCCATTTCGGGATAATCTTTTTCGATGCTATCCATGAGTTCTTCTACTCCAATAATGGCTAAGTCATTGGGTATTTGAGATTCGTTTTCCGCATATGCTTGTGTCATTACTTTTACATGCCCGTTTGTGAAATTGGCATTGATTTCTATCATATCGAATAAAACGCCCTGAATCCAACCACTTAAAAAAATTGTAAAAAAGACGCCAAGTGTTACCACTATTATCGGTAACAAACTTCGGTTTATATCTCTTATTATTCCATTATATATGAATTTAAACATACTTTCAATTTTTTTTAATAAAAATAATCATTAACTAACTTTTCCGCGAATAGCATCGGTCGGGTTTATGTTGGCAATTTTTTTTGACGGCAGATAACTGACTATTGTTGAGGAAATAATGATTAACAAGACTGCCGAACCGATAAGTCCCACGCTATAATATGGATATATTATATCCGAGGCCGTTATTCCCATGGATCCCATGTCGGCCGTATCGCTCAATGATATCCCGTGACGGGTAAAGAAAATAAACAAGGGAGTGCCGTATACCGTGCCTAATAAGGCGGCTAAAATACTGTTGGTGGCTCCTTCGATAGTGAAAATACTAACAACTCTTTGGCGAGTCATGCCAAGTGCAATGTAAGTGCCGATTTCTTTTTGCCTTCTGAAGACCGAAAAAACTTGTGTGTCGAAAATGGCAAGTAATCCGATTAACAATAAAAAAAAGGTCATGACATATCCACCTGTTTTTTTCGCACTTATGATTTCTTTAATATCCGCCAATAGAAAATCATTATCTTTATACACCCACGAGTCAATGGCCGTAAGATTTTTATCGTTACTTATAAGGATAGAAGCTTCGTTGTCCATTCCGGTGAGTTTTCTTAAAGCTTCAATATCCATATACAGGCTCCCGTAATCGATGGAAGGTACATCGCAATCGAAAATATAGACAATCGTAAAGGTAATGGCGTCGAACGTACCGTTTTTATCTCTCCAGCGTACCATTAATTCGTCGTCTTTTTTCAATTTCAATGTTTTAGCCATACCGGAACCGATGAGAACCGCATTTTTTTTGCCTTTTAATTTTTCAAGCGGTAGTTTTAGGATGTCTTGATTAACATCCATACCACGTAAAAGCACGGTTTGCATACGTCCTTCGGGAAAAGCCGTTGCTTCTGTCAATAAAACAGGTGTAACTTGTTTGTTTTTTATCAACTGCTGCACCTCATGGCTCAAAACCTGGTGTGATTCTTTTATGGTAAAAGGGTCGTAGCTATCGTAGCCGGGAGTCCAAAATTGACCTTCGGCAATAGACCAGTCTTTTGTATCAACTTCAGCTTGACGGTCCCACCCATCTATCATTCCGTTGAAAAACACGAGTGAGATAAACGCTAAAGACAATACAAAAACATTCAGCCAAGTTTTTAGTCCGGCATTAAATAAATTTCTGAATGCTAATTTAAAGGCTATCATAACGATTCAGTTTTAATGGTTTCGTCGTTTATCACTTTTCCATCTTCGAGATAAATAATACGGTCGAGGAACTTCATGACTTTCTCGTCGTGAGTGGCAAAGATAAAGGTAGTACTCAGTTCTTTGTTGAGTTTTTTCATCGTGTCCAAAATGTGAAACGAATTCGCTTTATCGAGATTGGCTGTCGGTTCGTCGGCTATGACCAATTCTGGATTTTTTACCATGGCACGGGCAATGGCAACACGTTGGCATTCTCCTCCTGAAATGGCGTTTGGACGGGCTTTGGCTTTGTCCGTCAATCCGACCCACTCCAATGCCTGCATCACGGCTGTTTTGCGTTCCGATGCAGTTTTCTTTTGAAGTAACAGTGCGAATTCCACATTTTCGTACACCGAATATACCGGGAATAAATTATAGGTCTGAAAAATAAAGCCAATGTGCCGGTTTCTTAATATAGCCGATTCTTTTGCCGATAAATCTTTGATCGATTTTCCTAATACGTGGGCATTCCCTTCGGTCGGGACATCTAAGGAGCCGATAATATTCAGCAATGTGGTTTTCCCTGAACCGCTTGGGCCTACCAAGCCCAGAAATTCGCCTTTGTCGATATGGATATTAATATCGTTCAAGGCCGTAAAAAAGCTTTTTCCGACAGGGAATTTTTTTATCAAATGTTTTGTTTCTACAATCATATTCGTATTATTTTAAAAATTATAAACAATCATTAATTGAATGCCTTTTCCGGCAAAAAGTTCGTTATTGCTGCTTGTTCCCATTATGCGTGATAATTGAATCTCTTTCGGATTCCAATAAGCCATGGTATAAAAGGTGAATTTCGGGAAATCGTGTTGCCAGTTAATGAAATTATATAGTTTATGGTTTGTCCAATCATAATAAAAAAAAGTATGGAGATTGTCGAACATACCTGCCGGATAAGAAAAACTTAGGGCAGTTACCTGGCTTATTTTATCGAACGAAAAAGCGATATCATCCTGGGCTATTACTAAGTGTTCCAAGGTAGTTAAAAGTCCGTTGCCGATATCGAACGTATAATCGCTACCGATGGTTATACTTTCCTGGTTTTTAAGATACGTTATTTCTCCGGTTGCTATTTGCAGCGAAAGACTGTCCACTCGATAGTTGCACCACGAGGCTTCTATCCAACTGCCGAGCAGCCAATCGATGCGATAGTCAAAACCTACCCGGTTTTCTTCTTTTTTAGTATAATCAGGATTAATGAGACTCAAATCGGCGTTGCGGTGATGATAGCTGATTCCCACTTCGCTGTTTTTCTTTATGGGCATTTGAATACGTCCGCCAAATTCAGGCGTTTTATCCGTCGTATTAGCCCATTCCCAGCCTTTGGTGTTCTGATTACCATAAAGTCCCCATACCCAAATATTGGTATTATTCAGGAAATAATATCGTACAAGCAAGGCGTAAACGCCATTGGTAAAGCCCAGAGGGTCGCGGGCATCCACCCCATCGAACCACATCAACGGACGAAGTATCCGGGCAGTACCGAAATTGATTTTTTGTAATCCGGCACGTATTTCCAATTGTTCGTTCGAATAGCGTATCCAAGCACGGTAGGGTTTGATAGCTCCTTTTATGGGAAGCGATAAGGGGTTTGTTTCAAGACTGTCAAAAGAACCGCCGGCATAGGTGTTGAATGAGCATTCCCAATCGAGTAAGTTCTTTTTCCCCATTTGTATTCCGTAATTTAGTTGCGGTATAAACCGTAAGCCTATTTCTCCATGAAATGCTTTATTGTAGTTTCCGATTCCCCAGAAAACAACTTGTCCCGAAAAACGGAGGCTGTCTCTGGATAGGGTATCTTTTTGTGCAAAAAGATTGACAGGTAACACCATGAAAAGGCTTATAATGAAAAGAAATGTTTTCATTCCGATTGTTTTTGTATAATTCCGTTGATGAAAAAGCGCATCATTTCCATAATTAATGCTTGTGCGTTGTCGTATAGTTCGAATAATTTGGGGTCAATGCCGTCTGCCTGTAGTTTGTTTAGCAGGTAAAAAATGAATTCGATTTTAATATCCTTTCGGATGTTGCCGTTTTTTTGCTCGGCGACAAAGAATCCATGCATTTTTTTGATGACATGATCGGAATAATCCTTCGTCATGGTAGCAAGCGCTGCATGGTCGCTATTGTATACTTCCATAATAAATTCACGGCTGATATGTTGGGTACTGTTAAATTTTAAAAGAAAAAGCTGCTCTATTTTTTCTTCGAATGGCATGGTGCCGTTTATAATCGTTTCCAATTGATTCATACCATCCTCCATCACATTTTTATAAATGGTTTTTACCAATTCGTTTTTATTTTGGAAAAATTTATAATACGTCATCTTGCTAACATTTGCCTCTTTGCAAATTTCTTCAATACTGACTCTTTTTATGCCGTATTTCCAAAACAGCTTTTTACCTGTTTCTATAACGTTTTGATACTTTGGATGCTTCTCCATACGCACTGACTTTACTTTTAAAATGCAAATATACGAAATATTTATAATAAAACGATATTCGTATATTTTTATTGATATTTTTTTTGTATGATAAACAACGGTTTATTTTTTGTCGTGCGGAATTACGAGGGGATTTTCTATCAATTTCATAACAATGTCGGGATCAGTTCCCATTTTCCAAAGGTCTTGGAGAATATAATGTAAATAGGAGGAATGCTCTATATCAGAACCATCCATCGCTGTGATAAGGTTTTCTTCAACGCTTTTCATTTCAATAATTCCATCTGGGGACAGAACCATTTACTTTAACAAAATGTTCTAATATGCTAGACTCAATATCTTTGGGATTATCTTTATCGGTAGCATACCAATAAATATCGACTGCTTCGGCACCTTCTTCCTTTATTTTGGCAAGTAGGAATTTGGCCCGCATCATAATTTGATTTTTTAATCCCGAAGGTTCCAAACTGCTATCCGTACTTCCGATATACACCATTTCTATCCTGGCGTTATTCAGAGAGAAAATGACAAATACTCCATTTTTGGAAGGAGCATTGCAGACTTCTTGTATGTCATCCTTTAACATAAGGAAGAAATGATCTTGTTCTTTGTATTTTTTTAATTCTGCAAACACAGTATAAGCTATTTTTTAATTATTAGTTTAAAACTAACGCAAGGAGGAAATGATTAGTATGTGATTTATGGATTTAATGGAGTTAGATAATATTGATTGTTAGATGTCAAGATAGAAGTCCCACAGAGGAACCTATGTTTAGTGTCGGGTTATTTATATTTATTTAATTCACTCTCTCACTTTTACGTCATGTTTATATGATTGAAATATTGGAGATCATGTGTTTAATTTAATCTGTCATTATAAAAGAAGAAGATGTATATAATATTTTAAACATGTGATTCTCCAACAATTGGGGTAATACTATAGTAAAAAATATTTTATTCACATGCTTTACCATAAAAACATTTGATTACTTCCTCGTCTCCCGTTAATTGAAGATTGCTTCTAAATATCTCAATAAGTCGATTAAATTCTTTTTTGGAATATTGACAAGAAATATTAAACCATAAAATAGTCTCATTAATTTTAATTACATAGTCAGTGGTTCCAGTTAATCCATAATCAAGATATGCTCCTTCTAATTCTAATAAATCAACTTTATAATCTTTTCTGTCTACTAACTTATTAAAAAATAAATTACACTTATGAATGTTTGAATATTTAATTTCAAGGATATTAAGTCTCAAAATGCGTGATGTTTTTGGAATCAAGAAATGATGTCTAACAAGCAAAACTGTGCTATCAGGATCGACCAATTCAAAAATCCCTTTTTTAAATGCCCATAAAACCTTTGTATCTGAATTTTCCCTAATAGTGTCCGTATATAATGTAAAAGGTAAATTAGTTTTTTTAACGCTAAGAACAAACGAATCTAAATCCTTCTTTAATTGCATTAAATCATACAACTTCTCCTTATTGTTTGATTTTTCAATAGCGTCATTGAAGCGATGTTTTTCTTTTATAGTATCGATGGGAGTCTTTACATTATTTTCTATACTATTGTCTCTATTACATGAGATCAACATTGGTAAAGTAGATAGGAATATAAATATTATATTTCGATTTATGATTTTCATTTTAAACTCTCCTAATTTCATTTTAATAATAATTGTTTTTATAAGTCATGATTTTTGGATATACGTTCAATCAATATCATTTGAACTTATTCCTTTTAAGTTTTATAATCAGATAACTACCGGCAGGTATTGTTGTTTCGTTCAAACCATATTTATTGTTTTTAATGATAATTGTCATTGGCGGACACCGAAAACCTCCTGAAACACTAGATAGTTCAAAATATCCTAATGAATCAGTTAATGTTTTATTCCATTCCTTATTTTTATTATAAACTGTCGCATTTTAAATAGGTCTTCCTGTTTGATGGTCAATAACGATACCGGAAACTTGTTGATGACAATCGCAAGAAGTTAGGAAAACAAGTCCGATAACTATAGTTGTTAGCCGTATCATATATTGTTATTTAATAGTATATTTAGCTTTTGAATTAGCTAATTGTTTTTTATCCAATCTTCCGATTTTTGTTTATAGTTGAAAATAAACAGAAAAGAAATAATCAGTCCGGAAATCAATAGCCATTTCAAAAATTTCATCTTTTTCATTGTGTTCTTTTTTTATTGTTCACAAGATCATGCGCATGTATAACAACGGAATTCGTTGCTGTGCTATTATTCCAACCTACATATTTAGGTAGTAAAACGGGATATAGTATACACTACTATCCACGTTATTGCTTATGAATGTTTGTTATATATCATCATTTACTAATTTTAAATGATAAAAATTTGTGCCGGTCTTTATAAATCCAAAAAGAGTTATGTCATTATCATATGTCCAATACTTTCTTTGATAAATATCCTTTTTAATGGGAATGCTACTTTTTGTCATGATGGCAATGGTATCAAACATATGTAAAAATTCACTTTTTTCATCGTGTGGATTACTTCCCCAAACTTCAGTCTTATATATTAATATTTCAGATTTGGGTTGTGCTTGTCTGATCGAATCACCTGTTCTATTAAATCCATTACCTCTAAACTGTACAATCAAAACGCTATCAGATTGATTATTCAAATAATACTCATAGCTAATTGCAGGATCACAACTGCTCATTACAAATCCGATGAATAATAGTTCCATTAAATTCTTCATATCATGCGTTATATTAGTTCTTTAATGCCACGAGAGCAAGAACATAGTAGAAAAGTAAAGACAAAGACCGCTTGTCGAATACTTTAAATTTGTATTATTTTTAGAAATCACTCTCGTTAATTGTTAATTCCATCAATGCTGCATTTTTCCCTGTTTCTTTAAAAATCCAGTTTTTTCGTTGGCTTACATCTTTTTTTATGTTTGTATTATCTTTTAATTTTATGGTATTTACATTGAATATGTAAATCATTTTATCTCCCTCTTCCGGATCATATACCGTAGGACTTATCTGTTCGAAAATAAAAAGAGTATCTTTTTGATTTTCTTTTAGGAATACAGTAGTATCTGTAGCTTGGGTATCAAAATAACTTTTTACAAAGGAATACGTGATTTTAATACTATCTTCTGTTTTGTTTTCCATGGTGTAATGAATATAATTGTATTTATCACACGAGGTGATTATCATCCCAAATGTAATCAGAAATAAAAATGTTTTTGTTTTCATATCTATACTTTTTTACGGCTTCGCCTTTGATAGTGTCATTTTTAGGCCATTCACTATCTTTGATTATATTTCGACATTTTATGTTTTTACCCTGCAAAAGTAGTTTTTTTTT
>DHTG01000032.1:26081-29252 GCA_002411545.1 Bacteroidales bacterium UBA5266
GTTTTTTTTTTGGAAAATCAAGAAGTAAGCGGGTGATTTAAATTCGTCCGCTTACTTAAGCGTACAAGCAACATCAATACGGCTGCTTGGGATGTGCTCTATTTGAAGCATTTTATCTATTTATTATCAATTTCTTCTTTATTGCTTCTTTTTTAGATGAAAATTCTACAATGTAAATACCGGCATTCAAGTCGGAAACGGATATTTCGCTGGTGTTTTGATTGATAGGCACGGTTTTAATTAAGCTTCCCATTGAAGTGTAAATTCGTATAAGTCCATTACTTTCTTCTTTATCCAAACATATATTCAGCTTATCGGAAGCCGGATTAGGATAGACATTAATGAAATGATTGTCTTCGAATGTGTTTGCTATGTTATTTTCAAAAGCAACAAACGATGCTTCGAAGCGATAAACAGAACCAATCTCTATATCAACACTACCATGATTGCAAAAAACAACGAAATATGTGCCATCATAAAAACCAGGTTCCCAATTATCATTCTCCCATATTTCAAAAATGCCGCTAACACTATTCCCATAATTATCGTAAGTATAAGATTCACGATATCCATTTTCCCAAGTATCATTTTCCCAACTTTCTATTACATATGTTAACATATTCCCGGACGCATCATACGTATATGTATCAAGTAACGAATTTGTCCAGCCTTCGTTAGGGGTCCAATATTCTTCTAAACAGGTTAATTCGTTTCCGGATGCATCATAGGTGTATGTAACACGAAAATCATTTACCCAAGCATCACTATTCCACATTTCAAATAAAAATGTTAATATATTATCGGACGCATCATACGTAAAACTAATACGATAAGCATCAACCCAAGCATCATTTTCCCACCATTTCGATAAACAAGTCAACATGTTTCCGGAGGCATCGTAGGTATATGTATCAATCGATGTATTTACCCATGCATCATTTACCCAAAATTCATTTAAACGAGTTATTAAATTACCGGATGTATCATAGGTGGAGGTATAGCGAAAACTATTCACCCAAGTATTGTTTTCCCAAATTTCTTCTAATTGTGACAGCAAATTACCGGATGCATCATAGGTGTAGGTATAGCGATAATTATTCACCCAAGTATTGTCTTCCCAAAATTCCTCTAAATATGTCAACTCATTGCCTGATGCATCATAAGTAGACGTAAAACGAAATCTATAAGATAAAACTCCATTTTCCCAATATTCATTCGAATAGGTTAATATATTACCGGATGCATCATAGGTAACCGTAGAACTATCTGTTTTTTGCCATGTTCCATTATTCCACGTTTCCCTTAAAAAACTTAATAAATTTCCGGATACATCATAAGTATTAATGGAACGAGAGCTATTTTCCCATATACCATTGTTCCGTATTTCTTCTAAATAAGACAGCGCATTTCCGGACGCATTACATGTTTGAGTTATGCGATAAGATAGATTATCCAAAATATTATAAGTGAAAATGGTATCAAAATTCCAAACTTTGGCTTTTTGAAAAAGTTTATTTTCTTTTTGCTTTATTTGGATAATGTCAGCTTTCGGGAAAGAACGGATCTTATGCTTGCTATAAGCTTGCTCGATTTTTTCCTGTAGTGTGGTTGCTTTTGAATGATTTGGAGTTTGTTTTTGTCCGTAGGTCATGCATATCATACCTACTAATGTTGTGATAACAATAAATACTTTTTTCATTTTAATTTTTTTAAATTAATGTTTATTATTTGCAAAGGTATATTATTTTTTGTTATTGTTAGAATAAATCTAATAGATTATTCACTTCGCTCAGAATAAAAGTCTTATGTTTTGCATAGGGAAGGTAGAGTTTTTTTTCATCACATTTAAAATCATTGTCATACTGAGCGCAACGAAGTGAAACGAAGAATATCCACCTTTACCCATGCTTTTACCCAACCTTATTTTTTAGGAACGAAAAACTGCAACTTGCGATGTTTTTTCTTCCATTTCCCTTTCTAAAGAGCAAAAATTCGCAAAGACATGTCTTTCTAAAAATATAAATATTTTCAAGTAGACTTTCTATGAAATATAAATTCAGTGTGTTGTAAATAAAAAAATGCAAATAATTATTTTATTTGGCAACGTTTTATAATAAGTAAGTAAAAAGCGGTAAATTGGCTCCATGAAAATAAAAGAATTAGAAAATAGATTGTCACATTTATCAGAAGCAGATGGCGCGCGTTTACGAGCAAATGTTTCGGTTTATATTCCACTATGGCTGTGAATATATATAGAATAGATATAAAATTACTTAGCTGTACTATTCATAGAAATTTTCTTAGAAACACAGCGCTTTGAATGGCTACTACACCCGCTATTAGCTGTTGCCCTTCTTAATTGTCAATTCTTAAAAAGTCACCTTTCATAGTAAATTCAAGGTCAAGCCCATTGTCTAATTGAACTTGTTGATTTTTGTTGTCTAATTCCCAATCCGTAATGAAATTAGTTGGATAATTTGATGTTACATACTGAAGTATTTTTTCCGGAATCACACTGTTCGGAAGTTGAGCAGCTCCATCTATGTCAATAATTTCCTTTTTTCTGTTAAATTCTAATCTTATATTTTCAGAGAGCAAAACATCGTAAGTTTCCGTCAAATCTTCTCTATCTTTTATAACTTGAAGAATAGAATTGTTGGGAAAATGAGTAGAGGTATAAGAAGTGATTTCGCTCGGATATTCAGAAGCAGGAATTATTACTTCTTGGGTGCAACTTGTCAGCGAGATTGTAAATAATGTTGCTATTAAGGAGGCTTTTAGAAAATTTTTCTTTTCCATTTTTAATTGTTATTTTAAAATTTGCGCTACTCTTTATTGGATTTTCGCATACTCCTGAAGTTTAAACATTTTTTTTGTAATTTTGTTTGGCAAGCTAGCCGGATTGTCTACACAAAAAACTTTAAAAGCTAATAAATATGAGTGGTGATCATTTAATTGGAATACAATCGAAGATTTCATTTCTGAGTATTCATTTTTTTTATACAAGAAAATGGTAAATATATTTTTGGGGTAGGGTATAGCTCGGCTTTTTATTTTTATTCTCTGTGTACTCAGTGGTTTATTTTTTTTATCACGGAGTGCACAGAGGAACACTGAAAGACCCATTATATCAATCCCAAAGGGACTGTAGGTTTATAGAAATATTTGGAT
>DHTG01000094.1:0-4062 GCA_002411545.1 Bacteroidales bacterium UBA5266
TTTGACGATGAGTTAAGCACGGCACAAATCCGTAACATCGAACGTATACTACCCGATTGCAAAGTCATTGACCGTACACGTTTGATATTGGATATATTCTCCAAACGAGCCCAAACGGCGCATGCCAAAATTCAAGTGGAATTAGCGCAATACGAATACCTTCTTCCTCGATTAACCCGTATGTGGACCCACTTGGAAAAACAACGCGGGGGAATAGGAATGCGTGGGCCCGGTGAAAAAGAAATCGAAACCGACCGACGAATTATCCGTGACCGCATCAGTTTATTGAAACAAAAACTGGCCAAAATCGATACGCAAAAATCTACCCAACGTCAAAACCGCGGCAAGTTTGTGCGCGTGGCTTTGGTGGGATATACCAATGTGGGAAAATCCACTTTAATGAATTTGTTGAGCGATGCCGAAGTGTTTGCCGAAAATAAATTATTCGCTACACTCGATACAACAGTAAGAAAGGTTGTTTTTCAGAATGTTCCCTTTTTATTGTCCGACACGGTAGGTTTTATTCGCAAATTGCCACATCATCTAATCGAATCGTTTAAATCGACTTTGGACGAAGTGCGCGAAACCCACCTCCTACTCCATATCGTCGACATCAGCCATCCCGATTTTGAAGAACAAATCAAGATAGTGGAAGAAACCTTGCACGATTTACAATCTTCAAATAAAGCCACTATTTTAGTCTTTAATAAAATAGATAATTATACGTGGAAAGAAAAAGACAAAACCGATTTAATGCCGCCAAACAAAGAAAACATTACCTTGGATGAATTAAAAAAATCATGGATGGCAAAAACCGGTACCCCGACCGTCTTTATTTCGGCAAAGAAAAAGGAAAATATTCATGAATTACGTAGCCTCGTATTAGAAGAAGTACGAAAACTTTATGCGGAAATTTATCCCTATCAATATGTTGCCGAACCTTATGCCTATGATGAGCAGGAGGATAAAGAATAATGCATTATAATAAAGTAAATGCTTTTACGTTTCCTACATAATGTATAATCAACAAAATCTTTTCTACTATGACTAGCATTTCTCACATTTTTCCGGAGATAAAACATGGCGGCTCTCGCAATTTCTTTTTAATTGCCGGTCCTTGCGTGATTGAGAATGAAAGCATGCCTTTCGAAATAGCATCGAATATTCAAAATATATGCAATAGATTGGAAATACCCTTTATTTTCAAAGCCTCCTATCGAAAAGCCAACCGCTCGAGTCTGCATTCTTTTACAGGTATTGGTGATGAAAAAGGGTTGAAAGTACTGGAAAACATTAGAAAAGAATGCCAAATCCCTGTCCTAACGGACATACATACATCCCAAGAAGCGAGCCTTGCAGCGGCATATGTTGATGTGTTGCAGATTCCCGCTTTTCTTTGCCGGCAAACCGATTTACTACTTGCCGCAGGTCAAACCGGTAAAGTGGTGAATGTGAAAAAAGGACAATTTGTTTCACCCGAAGCCATGCAGTTTGCGGTTGAAAAAATACGTTCAACAGGGAATAATAAGATTATGCTTACCGAACGAGGTACTACTTTCGGTTATCAGGACTTGATTGTCGATTTTTGTGGTTTGGAAAGCATGCAAAAAAATCAATGTCCGGTAATATTGGATGTTACACATTCCTTGCAACAACCCAATCAATTGTCGGGTATAACGGCAGGGAAACGTTCTCATATAGAAACTCTTGCCAAAGCAGGTGTAGCTGCGGGTTTTGACGGTATTTTCCTTGAAACCCATCCCAATCCAAACGAAGCTCTTTCCGATAAAACGACCATGTTGCCTCTCCACACATTGGAATCGCTGCTTGAAAAATTAGTGAAAATACGAAAAGCTATCTTGTAATGAAAGTATTTTTTATACTTTTGCAGCCGTAAAATACTTTCCAAAATTGTGATATATGAAAAAAGAAATACGTAAACAACAGAAAGCATATTTTAAACGCTGGACAAGAAAACGATATGCTGCTTTCAACTCCTTGAAAAAAATCGTAGTCATTAGTGCCATCAGTTTAAGTTGTTCTTTTATATTCAAACCATTCCAATCGTTTGCACAAGTAGAACAAGATTCGATACAAAAAACGATTCATTTGGAAGATGTGGGGATTACGGCCGAAGATGTAATACAAACCCAAAGCATCCAACAGGCTTTGTTGCAAACCAGCTTAACAAAAAAACAGATTGAGCATGCGCCCGTTCAATCGCTTAACGAACTATTAGACCATCTTCCCGGTTTGGATATTCGCCAAAGAGGTGCTTTCGGAACACAAGCCGACATCAGTTTTAGAGGAGGTAATTTCGATCAAACCCTTGTTTTGTTAAACGGGATTAACATCACCGATCCGCAAACGGGTCATTATACCATGAATATTCCGGTTTTTGCCGATATTATCCATCGCATTGAAGTGTTTAAAAACACCAGTGCTTTCCTTTTCGGCACTTCGCCTTTTTCGGGAGTAATCAATTTCATTACCCAACCCGATACCGTGAATGCTTTAAACCTTCATCTTAGCGGAGGCATGTATGGACTATGGGGAGGAAATGCTCATTTGCATCTTTATACGGGAAAATTCAGTCATTTACTTGCTTTGGATTATTCCCATTCTGACGGCTATCGCAAAAACACCGATTTCAATATCTTTAGCGCTTTTTATCAAACGATAGGAAAATTTAAAAAAGGACAATTGGAAATTCAGAGTGGATATAACGACAAAGCTTACGGTGCCAATAGTTTTTATTCTTTGCGATTTCCCAATCAATTTGAACACACCCGAACCCTTATCAGCAGCATACAATGGCAATCAAAAGGCAGGGTAAAATGGATACCTTCGATTTATTACCGTTTTAATTTTGATCGTTTTGAATTGGAAAGAGGTGGTAACATGAACAATTATCATCACAATCAATCGGGAGGAATAAATCTAAGAAACACATTCTCTTCTCGTTTTGGTAAAACTTCTTTCAGCGCCGACTATCGTATGGAAGATATTATAAGTTCATCCCTTGGAGAATTATTAACACAGCCTATTCGCAATCCCAGCACAGATGTCGACTATACTCACCGTAAAACTCGCCATATAAGCGGAATATCGGCTGCACATGGATATGTCGGTAAGCATGTTATTGTAAATTTTAGTCTGTTAGGGCAATATTATATGGATAATTTCTCTTTTTATGTATTACCGGCGGCAGATATGTTGTATAGGTTTCAAACACTAAAAAAGAAAAACAATCATTTAGATATGCATGTCTTTGCTTCGGCAGCCAAAAGCATGCGTATGCCTACGTTTACCGATTTATATTATCGAGCCGGTGATATTATAGGCAACAAGCACTTAAAACCCGAACAAGCCTATACCTTAGAAAGTGGTTTCGAAATGAATCTTTCCCGCCATCAAGCTCCGGCTTATTTAAACTGGAAAACAGCTGTTTTTTGCCGATGGGGCATAGACATGATTGATTATATTAAAAAAGGAGAAGACAGTGTATGGCAATCCGTAAATCATACCGCTGTATTTTTTGCCGGATGGGAATCTTCGTTTGAATTTTTACCCGAATATTATATTGGAAAAAATTTCCCGATTCAATCTATACGCTTTAATTATATGTATGTATATTCCGACAAACAAAGCAATGGCTTTATGTCGCGTTATGTGCTGGACCACTTAACACATAAACTCACTTTCACTTTATCACATAGGATGTATAAAAACTGGGGAATGCACTATGTCCTATCTTATAATGTCAGAAAAGGAGAATATATATCGTATGAAAAAGTAAAAACCGGAGAATTAAAAACCTATCCACCTTATACTTTGTTAGATATTCGCATGTATTATTCCTTTAAAAAATTATATTTCTATCTCGAAGCCGGCAATGTTTTAAATGTGAAATATTACGATTTGGGCGGATTAGACCAAGCGGGCATATGGATTAAAGGAGGTATAAAATATAAAATTACTTTTCGTAAACAAGAATCACGTCAAAAGGTATAAACCGTCGGATTCGATACGAATGAGTTGCTTTTTATATAAATCGCCTAC
>DHTG01000094.1:4340-16184 GCA_002411545.1 Bacteroidales bacterium UBA5266
ACCACTTGATTATAGCCTGTTTTATAAAGCGTAAGATCTATTTTGCCGTCTTCTCTAATGTTTTTGATATACGCTTTATATTTTTTACCGAGCTCTAACGTTTGAAAAGCCTCGTTGGCAAAAATCATCCCGTCATAGCTTTGATTGACGATGACTTTGTAGCCTAAATCGGTTTTTTTATACATCATCACCTCCACTTTATCTTGAATATTAAAAGGAGGAAAGGTTTTTGAAAAAAACTTTTCTATTTTCGCCGATGCCACGATGCGTTGTGTTTGTTGGTCTAAATAGATATATACCCAGGAAAAAGCTTGTTCTTTCAATCGCATTTTTTGTTCACGGAAGGGAACTAGTAAATTTTTAGGTAAACCCCAATCCACAAAGGCGCCGATTTGATTAACTGCAACCACTTGTAGATAGGCAAATTCATTTATTTGTGCATAAGGAATTTCGGTAGTGGCAATGAGTTTATCTTCCGAATCCAAATAAATAAACGCATCGATAATATCTCCTACTTTAGTATTAGCAGGTACATATTGGGTAGGCATTAGGATTTCCCCTTTTTCGAAAGCATCTAAATAAATGCCGAAAGACAGGATTTTAACAACTTTAAGGGAATTAACTTTACCGATGGATATCATGGATTTAAATTTCACAGATTAGTGACCCCAGTAGGATTCAAACCTACAACCCTCTGATCCGAAGTCAGATACTCTATTCAGTTGAGCTATGGGGCCTGTATATTTCATATTTATGATAAAAAAACTTGTCGTTGATTGACAAGTTTTGTTGTGATCCCGACAGGATTCAAACCTGTAACCTTCTGATCCGTAGTCAGATGCTCTATTCAGTTAAGCTACGGGACCTTGTTGTTTCGATGTGCAAAAGTATCATTTTTTATAATATAAGTTATGATGATTTGTCATAAAAAATAAAAAACATGCTTTTACGAATTAAAAAGCATGTTTATCATAGATAGCATTCCCTAATAAAATGGATACTAATTCAATTATTTTGCATAATTAACCGCCCTTGTTTCTCTCACAACGGTAATTTTTATTTGACCCGGATAAGTCATTTCATTTTGAATTTTCTTTGAGAGGTCTAAAGAAAGTTGTGCCGTTTGGTCGTCGTTTAATTTATCGGCACCCACAATCACACGCAATTCTCTTCCGGCTTGAATGGCATAGGTTTTTACAACTCCATCATAAGCTAATGCCAGTTCTTCTAAGTCTTTCAAACGTTTAATATAGGCTTCTACGACTTCTCGTCTGGCACCGGGTCTAGCACCGGAGATAGCATCACAAATTTGCACGATGGGAGCAATAAGGTATTGCATTTCAGCTTCATCATGGTGAGCTCCTATGGCATTGATAATTTCGGGTTTTTCTTTATATTTTTCAGCTAAGGAAGCTCCTAATAATGCATGGGGAGTATCCGGTTCGTTATCGGGCACTTTTCCAATATCATGAAGCAATCCGGCACGCTTAGCCAATTTGGCATTCAATCCTAATTCAGCGGCCATAGTAGCGCATAAATTGGCTACTTCTTTGGAATGTTGTAATAAGTTTTGACCATAGGAGGAGCGATAACGCATTTTTCCTACCAATCGTATCAACTCATGATGCATCCCATGAATACCCAAATCTACGGTCGTACGTTTACCTGTTTCGATGATTTCTTGCTCGATTTGTCGCTTTGTTTTAGCAACAACTTCTTCGATACGAGCCGGATGGATACGTCCATCGGTAACCAATTTATTCAATGACAGACGCGCAATTTCTCTTCTGACGGGGTCGAAACTGGAAAGGATGATGGCATCGGGCGAATCGTCGATGATAATTTCTACTCCGGTTAAGGATTCCAAAGAGCGGATATTACGGCCTTCACGACCAATGATACGTCCTTTTACTTCCTCACTTTCAATGTTAAACACCGAAACGGTATTTTCATGGGTATTTTCAACGGCAGTACGTTGAATTGTTTTTATCAATATCTTTTTGGCTTCTAAATTTGCATTTGATTTAGCCTCTTCTACAATATCTTTCATCATAACAGCCACATCCGATTTGGCTTCATCTTTCAAAATCTCTATAAGTTCCTTTTTGGCTTCCTCTTTCGAAAGACCGGAGATAGCTTCTAATTGCTCACATTGTTGTTTTTGCAGCTTATCGAGTTCGCTTTGTTTTTTGGCACAAATTTCCAGTTGTTGATTGATAAGCTGTTGCTGTTGTGCTACTTCGTTTTGTTTTCTTTGTAAATTTTCTTGACGTTGCGATATACTGTTTTCTTTTTGTTTTATTCGATTTTCTGCTTGAGTAATTTCTCTGTTTTTCTCATTAATTACTTTTTCATGTTCTGTTTTTAATTGTAAAAATTTTTCTTTTGCTTGTAGTATTCTTTCTTTTTTAATAAGCTCGGCCTCTTCAATTTTTTCTTTTACGATTTTTTCATTTTTCTTTGTCAATGTTCTTTTGAGAATAGCGTATGATATAATACCTCCGAGACTGATACCTAAAATTCCTGTAATGATATAATATAATGTCATAATAAGTTATAAATTATAATGTTATTTAATATATATAAAAAGTCCCGTACATAATCAGATTAAGGCTTAATTAAACTCCTGTTTTTTTAAGCTTATGAGCTCCACAGTTGTTCAAGTACCCGATTGACAAACAATCACTTTAGCAACCATGAGACACTCAATTAATTTGTAACTGTTGAGTTTAACAAACGAATTTGATTTATGTGCGGGACAAATCTATATTTTTTTATTTCAAAGATCGTTATGATTCGTTTTCCATTCCGTTCAAGACGTCCTGTAAAACATTTTGTAAATTTCTTAAGTTATGTTTTAAATCTGTGTCAATAAATTTTTGTTTTTCGCTTAAATACGTTTCTTTTATTGTAAAGTTAATTAGAGCATATCCAATTTGTGTAAATCTATCCGTTATTTGTTTTGATGCTAAGGTTTTAATATATTGTGCAATCTTTTCTTCGGCTTTACGGTAAAGTTCTTCTTGTCCTGATGTTACCGATAATTTAAAAGGTTGTTGGGCAATATATAACGTGATAGATTTTCTTTCTTCTTCCATATTATTTTATTCGTTTAATAAACAGATACATTTGTCAATTTCCCGCACTAACTCATTAATTTTTAACTTTATATCGGAATTGTTTGTTCCTTTCCCTAAGTTTTCCGATAATTTGAGTCGAACTATCTGTTCTGTTTGTTCTTTTGTTTTCACCTCTAATTTTTCTATAATTTGACGCAGTTCTTTATTTTTATTTTTTAACTCTTTATTTTGTTTTCTTAATTCCTTATGTTTTTCAATTAATTGCAAGATTTTACTTTCAACCTCTAAACTTAAAATCTTTAATTCTTGCATATTATGTGTTTAATATTCCTAAATTAAATCCTATTGCAAAAATATATATATTTTCAATATCTATTGATTATTTTTAAATTATTTTTTATAAATCACTGCCGAGAGGTAGATAATGTAATTTATTTTTTATCAAGTTATTCTTATATCCAAAGCTCAAGTATATATAGCATAGTGTATCATTGATGGTATAAATTTACCGCATAGCATTATTGGCATAAAAAACTTTTGAATATAATACTTATCGAAAAAATATTTCGTTAGAAAAGTATGAAAATTAAATTAAACCATGGTATACAAATAGTATTCGTTTGTTTTCTTTTCGTAGTAGGATTAAATGGTTTTGGTCAAAAAGTAGGATTAGTATTAAGCGGAGGGGGAGCAAAAGGAATGGCACATATTGGTGTTATTCGTGCTTTAGAAGAGAACGGCATTCCTATTGACTATATAGCAGGAACATCCATTGGTGCTATTGTCGGAGGGTTGTATGCGGCCGGCTATTCGCCGGACGAAATGGAAGCTATTTTTTCCGATCCTTCCTTTGAAAATCTAATCACGGGAAAAATTGAAGACAAGTATACCTATTTTTTCAAAAAGCAAGAACTTAATTCTGCTTGGGTTCAATTTAAATTCGATTTAGATTCTTCCATTTTTACCCCTTCCTTATCATTAAATATCGTTACGCCCTTTCAAATGGATTTTGCTTTTATGGAAGTTTTTGGAAAGGCTGATTATGCGTGTGGAAATAATTTTGACAGTCTTTTTGTTCCTTTTCGTTGCATAGCAACCGATGTTACCAATGGGGAACAAGTGGTTTTAAAAAACGGTTCTTTAAAAGATGCCATTCGTGCTTCTATGACTTTCCCTATCTATTTTAATCCCATTCGGATTGATAATAATTTAATGTATGACGGAGGTATTTTAAATAATTTTCCCATGGATATAATGTGCGATGTCTTTCAGGCAGATTATATTATTGGTGTAATCGTATCGAAGCCGCCTAAAGAACCTACCGAAGATAATTTGATTGCTACCCTGATGAATTTGATTATTGAAAAAGATAAACATAATTATACCTGTAGCAATGGAATTATTCTCAAACCCGATATTCCTGAATTAAGTCTTATCGATTTTAAGAAAGCGCTTGATTTAATTCAAATCGGACATAAAATTATCATTGATAGTCTTGATATAATAAAAACCCATGTACATCGCTACGTTTCTCCTTTAGAAGTAAGCACAAAAAGAGAATTGTTTAACCGCAAATCAAAGGAGATATTTATCGGTAATATAAAGGTGGAAGGATTAAACCGCTCACAATCCATATTTATTGAAAACACTATTTTAGACAAAAATGAAATTATAACATTAGAAGAATTGAAATTACGCTATTTCAAAATCATAGCAGAAGATAAATTAAAATATATCTATCCTTATTTGGCATATGATACTATTGAAAATTATTATGAAATCATCTTCCATGCCATTCCTTCCAAACCCTTTCACGCAAATTTTGGAGGCTATATATCAGCCAATGCTTATACAACTTTATTTTTGCAATTACAATATAAATATTTGGGACTACAATCGATAGAAGCCGGATTAGATGCTTATTTCGGCCGTTTTTATAATTCCTTGGTTCTTTCCACTCGTTTGGATTATTTCCGAAAACCTACTTTTTATCAATTGGTTAAAATCGGATATAACCGATGGAATTATTTTAACACCTATCGTTCCTTTATTGGGAGTGAAACTCCTTCCTATTTAATACATGAAGAAACATTCTTTGATTATTCCCTTACCTTTCCGGTTGCTAATAAAGCCAAACTTTCGGGAGGATTTGCCGTTTTACATGTTAACGACCGTTATTATCAAAGCAATGTATATTTAAAAGAAGATATTTACGATAAAAATCAATTTAGCGGCATTTCTCCTTTTATCATTTTTGAATACAACACATCGGATTACCGTTTTTTTTCTACCGAAGGCTTGCATCTCAAAATCCGCTTTGATTATTTTGATGGGTACGAAATAAACATTCCCGGTAGTACATCCATCATCAATGAACGTACAGCCGACAATTGTTCATGGTTTAACCTAAATGCGTATTTTCATAAAGCATTTCCATTTAGCAAATGGTACAGCTTAGGCTTATCGGGTCATTTTGCCTGGTCGAATCTTCCATTGTTTGCCAGTTATAATGCAAGCAAATTACGGTCTAATTATTTTGCCCCTACGCACGAAAGCAACATAAGCTATTTGCCTTGCTTTCGCGATCCATCGTTTGCAGCATTGGGGTTAAGCAATACCTTTAAATTGTATAAAAATCTACAATTTCGTTTGGATGGATATTATTTTCAATCCATTGAATCGATTATAAAAAATCCTGATTATACCGCTTCTTATAAAAGATATTTCCGTAGATATGCTTTTTTAGCGTATGCTTCCTTTGCCTATACTACCAAATTCGGCCCTATTGCTTTAAATGTATCTTGGTATTCACATAACGATCCCAATTTTATTTTTAATTTTAGTTTTGGTTATTTGTTATTTAATAATAAATATTTTTAATTTTATGTTGCGTTTGATTTCCTATTTCACGCTTAGTGTATGTTTTCTGACTTGTTTTGTTACGTCCCTTACGTTTAATACGCTTGATGCTCAAATACTGCAAAGAGTCGAAGTTAAATCAACTAATTGGGCTGATTCGGTTTTACACACATTAAGCTTAGAAGAAAAAATTGCCCAATTGATGATAATACGGGCAAGTTCGAATAACAACAATCCCACCTATGTTACTGATTTATTAGATACAATCAAAAAATATCAAATCGGAGGCATTTGTTTTTTTCAGGGAGGAATTGCAAGACAAGCTATTATCACTAATCAACTGCAAAAAGCAAGTAGAATTCCCCTTCTGATTTCCATAGATGCCGAATGGGGATTGGCCATGCGTTTGGATAGTGTAGCTTTATTTCCACGTCAAATGGCATTGGGTGCGACCTATGATACCCCTGCCATTTATGCCATGGGAGCTGAAATTGCACGCCAATGTAAACGATTAGGGATACATGCCAATTATGCTTCCTGTATAGATGTGAATAGCAATGCGAATAATCCTGTAATCAATAGCCGTTCTTTTGGTGAGAATCCTCAATTAGTAGCCGATTGTGGAATCGCTTACATGAAAGGCTTACAAGATAACGGCATCTTACCTTTTGCAAAACATTTCCCGGGTCATGGTGATACCGAATCCGACTCACACCATAACCTACCAAGCATTAAACACGACCGAACACGTCTTGACACCGTAGAACTTTTGCCGTTTAAACAAACGATTGAAGCCGGTATTGAAGGAATTATGATCGGACATTTAAATGTACCGGCTTTAGATTCCGATTCTAATTCGATTTCTTCTTCTTCTAAACGAATTGTAACAGACCTTTTGAAAAATCAAATGCAATTTAAGGGATTAATTATTACCGATGGCCTTGAAATGAAAGGAATCGCGGATTATTTAGCCCCGGGTGATTTAGAACTACATACTTTACTTGCCGGTAATGATTTATTATTACTTCCTTCCTATCCTCACATTGTTATTGAAAAAGTAAAAGAAGCTATTGGACAAGGTATTTTATCTGAAAAAGATTTGGATGAAAAATGTCTTAAAGTGTTAAAAATGAAAGAAAAATATGTACTTCCCAATAGTGGTGAAATTCAAATAGAAAATATATATGAAGACATAAATTCCCCGCAAGCTGAAGCTATCTATTCTCATTTAACTCAATCATCCATCACTTTACTTAAAAATGAAAATAATATAATTCCTTTCCCTATTAAACCTTCCACTCCCTTATTACATTTTCGGATAGACAATGGAAATAGCAATACATTAGAATCTTTTCTATCCGATTATATTTCCATCGAAACGATTCGTATGTCAGATACTGATTTTAATCGGAATCCCTATATAAATTTAAATTTAGTAGATAGCGGGGTCTATATTCTTGTAAGTTTACACCATTTATCCCAATATCCATCTAATAATTATGGTCTTACAACACAAAACCTTGTGTTTTTAGACTCCTTAAGTAAAAAAGCAAATGTTATTTTCGTATTGATGGGCAATCCCTATGTGTTGAATTACATTCCATTTAATGACAGATTTTCGGCAATAATGGTAGCTTATCATCCGGTGGCACCGGCAGAAAAAGCGGTTGCACAAGCCATGTGTCATATGATACCCATACAAGGAAAACTACCTGTATCTTTATTGGATTTTTCGTATGGAGAGGGTATACAAACAAAGGATGCAATTTTATCCTTAGGCTCTTTACCACGTATCGATTCCATAGCCTTAAACGGAATCAAAGAAAAAGCATATCCCGGTTGTCGGATTCTTGTGGCTCATAAGGGAAATATTATTTATAACAAAACTTTTGGAAAACACACCTATGAAGGAAATGTAAACGTAAAAGAACATGATTTGTATGATTTGGCTTCAATCACTAAAATTGCAGCAACTACATTGGCAATAATGAAATTATACGATGACGACGAAATTAAATTACACGATAAACTTTCAAAATATCTCCCCTATTTAAAAGGAACTAATAAAGAAAATATTACTATTGCCGAAGTAATGACACATACGTCCGGATTAAAATCATGGATTCCTATTTACAAACAAACTATTAATGATACCGGATGGAATTCTGCTATTTATAAAAATTCTCATTCAAATATATATAGTATAAAAGTATGTGATAATATGTATATGAATACATCATATATCGATAGTATTAAACATTACATCATACATTCTCCCATGAAAGCGAATAAAACATATGAATACAGTGATTTAGGTTTTTATTTATTAGCGGATTTAATCTATCATATAAGTGGACAAGGCTTGGATGAATATGTAAAAACACATTTTTATTCTCCGATGGAATTAACTCATATTTTATTTAATCCTTTACAATCCTTTTTTTTACATCAAATTCCACCCACTGAAAATGACACATTTTTTCGCAAACAATTAATTCAGGGCTATGTACATGATCAATTAGCGGCTATGTCGGGTGGCGTATCGGGACATGCCGGTTTATTTGCATCGGCACATGATTTATATATTATTTTACAGATGCTATTAAATGACGGGAAATACAAGGATAAAAGATATTTGCAAGCCAGCACAATAAAATATTTTACGTCATATCATTATCACTCCTGCCGCCGAGGATTGGGATTTGATAAACCTCTTCGAGGAAAAGGTGGGGGACCATGTAGTACCTATGCCTCTTCCTTAAGTTTTGGACATAGTGGATTTACAGGAACCTATTGTTGGGTTGATCCTAAATATGATTTAGTGTATATTTTCCTTTCCAATAGAGTATATCCTGATACAGAAAATAAACGTATTATCACATTCAATATACGAACTACTATTCAAGATGAAATATATAAAGAATTAAATAAACATGAAAATTAAAATTATACTGCTTGGAAAAACCGACGCTACTTATTTGAAAGAAGGATGTAATTTCTATCTGCGAAAGATAAACCATTATTGTCCGATTGAATATATTGAAATTCCTGATTTAAAACGCATAAAAACATGTTCAATCCATGAACAAAAAAATAAAGAGGGGAATTTAATTCTACAAAAAATACAGGCTTCGGATACGATCATATTACTGGATGAGAAAGGAAAGTCGTTTACTTCTTTGGAATTTTCAAAATACATAGAAAATTTTCTTATATCATCTATCAAACAATTGGTTTTTATCATAGGAGGAGCCTATGGATTTTCTGATGAATTATATGCTCGTGCAAATGCTTTATTGTCATTATCGAATATGACATTCTCTCATCAAATGATACGTTTACTGTTTTTAGAACAATTATATAGGGCTTTTTCAATCATACATCACGAACCTTACCATCATGCATAATGTGTAATTTTTTTTCTAAAATTCGAAAAAGTATTTGATTTATGTATATTTTTGCATCCATAATAAGTAATCATATAAAATATAAAGGAATATGAAAAAAATTAATATTTTTCTTATATGTAGTTTTATACTCACATTATCATATGCCCAGGATTATAAATTAAATGGGAATTTTGAATGGGCAACCTTTCTCGTACAACAATGGAAAGTGGTTGATGTAGTACCCACCTTTCAAGGGGGAAATGCCATCAATAAATCTTGGGCTATAGGAATGTTAGGTAGTCCACTCTATGACAACACTCCGGTTCCCGCTTTTTCAAAACCCCCAGACGGAGATGTTAACAATAAAAAAGTGGGTGTTTTTTACAATGGCGGAACCAGTCAAACCGATTCTTGGTTAATTTCTCCCAGAGTCGACAGTATTGAAGAAGGGGACTATTTATGCTTTTGGTTTGATAACTCTTTAGGTGGAGCAAATTACAATTTTGATGTGTTGATTTCTACAACAGATGATCAAACTACATCATTTAAAGACACCATCCTATCGTTTAAATCAGCAGACGTAACCCCCATTTCATGGAGATTCTACACTTTTTCCTTGGCTAAGTATATTGAAAAAAACATACACGTCGCTTTTAGAGTATATTATACCGGAAATTTTGACGGTGGAATCCAAATTGATAATGTTACCGTGGGTATATCATCCATGCCTAATTTAGAATTAGTTCGTATCTTATCTCCTGAAATTCCTCTTCAAAATGTAACTGATTCTGTTGAAATTACTGCCGTTATTAAAAACTTAGGAGCTAAAGTTAGTTCTTTTGATATGTTTTATAAAAAAGCTTCTGCTCATAGTTATGATTATACTGGCCATCAAAAATTCAACAGAGAAATGGATCCCCTTGATACCGTTCATGTTACTTTCTCTAAAAAGGAATTTTTCAAATTAGGAACCCGCGATACATTGAATTTATTTGTGGTATATCCAAATGATGTAGATCATACCAACGATACTATCAATTCAATTGTGGATAATGTTATTCCCGGCGATATCCCCTATACCAATGGATTTGAAATTCCTGACGATATTGCAGGAATTAAAATTTACAATCCCATGAGGGACGAATCTACCTGGACAGACGATTTAAATTCAGCAGCCTATGCTCGTAAAGGAAACGGTTGCATCAGGTATGCAGGAAATCCTAACACCGATGCCGACGATTGGTTATTTACAAAATTACTGCATTTTACACAAGCTAAAACCTACGAAATCTCATTCTGGTATGGTACTACCGATGAATTTCAACCACAAAAATTACACGTCAAATGGACTACTGAACAAAAATTTCAATCTCAATATGAATTGTGGTATTTATTTAGAGATGATAATATTACCAATAAAATTCCTCAAAATAATCTAGAAACCAGAGGCTATCTAGAAGCAGTTGCCCGTTTTGACGTGGAAACCCCGGGTTATTACTATATTGCTTTTCGTTGTCTAAGTCCTAAAACAACCCATAACATTGCTCAACTTTATATCGACGATTTATCCATAAGAGTAGCTGTCGATGTGGAAGAACCCCAAAATATAGATGTTATGGTTTTCCCTAATCCTGCCAATGCAGATATTCAAATTCAAGCTAATTATACAATCAATAAAGTAGATGTATACAATTTATTGGGCCAAAAAGTATTATCCCAACATTATAATACTAAGTATGCTACTTTACAGGTGAGTGATTTAACCGAAGGATTATATATCGTTAAAGTAAACACAGATAATGGTGAAATCGTTTCAAAAGTTACGGTAAGCCATTAATTGTTTTCCTAAATGCCTAAAAAGAGAATGTTCTATTCGAATATTCTCTTTTTTTGTATTTACATTGCTATAGGGTTTCAGCCGTATCCAAACTCTCTACTAAATTATCTTTGTCATAAATAATTCTAAACGATTTTTCAGGCATCATAAAATCATCATTCATAGAATTCGATTTCTTTAATATAAGAATGGCTAAATACATATCCGTAATACCTTGAGGAATTTTTGTGCCCGAAATAAGCACTGCCGCTTTGTATTTAACACCCGAAAAATGATTTTCTTTGATTGTATAATACGCCGTAAAATGATTTTCTTTTCCCATTATATACGTATAATCACAACTATCTATGCGCATTAAGGAATTATCTCCTACAAAAGTAATGGTTTGATAATTATTAATCTTTTTTTGATTGTAAAATTTAAAGGTATAATCATCAAATGTATATTCCAAATCCGGTTGATTCGAACAATATAAAAGTTCACAGGGTGAAATGATGTAATTTCCTTCTATCTTTGGAGGAGTATTTCCTTCATAAATGGGCATATGTTGAGAAATCTCATCCAGCATTTTCTCCGGAATAAGTTGATTGATTTCTTTGAAATTATCTTTTTTACAAGCCGTAAAAATAATCATCAATCCTAATCCCCAAACAGCATTTCCTTTTTTAAAAGACATATA
>DHTG01000094.1:16570-16910 GCA_002411545.1 Bacteroidales bacterium UBA5266
CACCGGAATATATGTTAGAAACATACAAAAATTCCAATATTTGATGATTTTTACTAAAGAGCAAAACCCGAATTCTTCGTTTTCGATCAAATCAATTTTGGTTTTTCAGGCATATTTTGCTACTTTCACAGATAGGGTATTATTGTCGGACAATAAATACGCAACATAATTCAATTTCCCTTCAGGTGTATATAAATCAAGATTTTGCAAAAATACTCATTTTATAATTACATCGACTTTCCAAAAAAAAATACTAATCCCTTAGTGTGTATTGTATTTTACACTCTTATTTATTTTCAAGGATAAAAGGTGTTTTGTATCTGTAGCAGATAATATTAAT
>DHTG01000049.1:0-1185 GCA_002411545.1 Bacteroidales bacterium UBA5266
TTATTTCGACCTTTGTTTTTAATAGGAGATTTTGAAAAAGTAAGGTGGATATTATATGCAATTACCTCTTCACTTTTACTTTTCTTAGCCGTTGTTTTGAGCAGAAAAACCAATATCGTAAAAACATTGGCTATGATGGGAGGGTTGTTGTTTGTCAATATGTTTGTTACACAGTTTTCCATTCAATTTGCACCGGTATGGATACTTTCAATGCTGGCTTCTAATTTGGTGTGTTATCATTATCAAAATAAGCGATATATATTAATGTTGTTTTTTGTGATTGGCTCTTTGACTGCCTATTTGGATTTGCTGACTACTCCCATATTAACCTTAGGCATGCCTTTAATGGTTTTATTTATGATTTACGAACATCAAAAAAAGAATATTTCATTGGTAGAGGGTTTAAAACAAATCACACTACTTTCACTCTTATGGGGTGTTGCGTATGGATTTACATGGATGAGTAAATGGATTATCGCTACATTAACATCAAGTAGAAACGTGATTGAAGATGCGATACAGACCTTTTTATTTCGCCTTGATCCGAAAGCATATATTGAAAAAACTTTTACACGATGGGATTCAGTTGTGGGAAATGCGGATGTGTTGCAATGGGTGTATATCAATATGGTTATTTGTGTGCTTTTATTGTTTGTTGTGTTTTTCTTTCGTAAAGAGGGATGGAGGAACTTTGTGTTCTTTATGATTATTGCTGTTTTTCCCTATGTTTGGTATTTTGTTGTTGCCAATCATTCGTTTTTGCATTATTGGTTTACGTATCGAGCCCAGGCTTTTTCGATCAGTTGTATTTTCTTGGCCTTGTTGAGTATGGTGTCATTGGAAAAGATGAGAAGCAAATTGAAAGCATTGTCAGGCTTTTTATGTTTTTCGAAATACGGGAAAAATTAAGGTGAATGATTGTAACCCTATGTTTTACATATTGTTTAAATGGATGCTAAGGATATGCGCCTTCATTTCTTTTTGTGTGAATAAAGTATCTATTTGCAGGGAATAATTATGTTTTTTACTCACATCTGAAATCACATCAATTAATTTATAAGTGTCTCTCTTGGGAGCATCATATATGTGTATGGCTTTGCCGGTGGCAAGAACGCTGTCTAAAGAAGCCGGTAGTATTCTCCATATTTTTACAGATTTATTCTCTCCTTCAAAGGTAATGATAGT
>DHTG01000049.1:1324-8372 GCA_002411545.1 Bacteroidales bacterium UBA5266
TAGTTCAGGTAAATAACGATGTGTATGCCGGCAATAACAAAATCCGTATACTAATGCATTTTCAACATAAGGTGTTCTTTTCCATGAAGGATTTACAAACCATACGGCATCCTCAGCCACGTTTTTTGAAACATAACATTGTAACTCTTCACGCTGCTTACTTTCTTTCTTTAGAATGGGGATTTCTTTTACGGTATAATTAATGGAAAAGAAAATGCAAATGAGTAAGAGCAGTAAAATAGGGGTAAGTCTGTGTTTGTTGTCGGAATATAAATCTTCAAAATAACGGTAAATTATAAACAAAAACAAAGGATAAATAGAAAGGAGTGGCATTAGGTAATCGGCTTTATAGTGTTTGATTACCATCAGCAATTGAAATAAAAAGATGATTATGCTTCCGCTAAAAAACAATGCGTAGTTGATTTCGCGTGTTTTTTTCTTTTTAATTATAACTATAACAACGAGTGTAAACAAGGTAATTAAAAAGAACAAAACTTCGGGTGTGGCTTTGATAACCTGAACGATATTCTCACTGATGATATCGGGATTAAACATTCTTTCTTGTCCTTTACCGTAAATACCATCGTGGGTAGCCATACGTATAATGAAATTCCAATAATCTTTAAATCGGTTGATTATTGGTAATATAAAACAAAAAAAGGATAAAGCACTTGTGCCGATATAAATAAATTTGTGTTTATAATTGTCCATTAATAATAATGGTATAACCAACAAAGGTAAATAGTTGAATTTTGTTGCCAGACCCATTCCCATAACAATGCCGCTTGCTATGGCAAAAGTGAAAGGTTTTCTTTTGTTATAACCATAGGAGAGATATATGATAATAAATAAAATAGAGGTGATAACCAACCATCTTTCAGGATATACCCTGCAAAAAATCAATAACAATATGGAATTTAATAATACACCGGATTGTAAGATAACAAGGGGTGTTTTATTGATACCTCGCTTTTGGCCTATGTAACCAATAACGTAAACTAATACTGATTGTAGAATGATGAGGAATAAACTGATGGAATATAAATAATAATCAGGACGGTTGATAACGTCTTGTGTGATACTCCCTTTTCCGGTAAATAAATGTGTGATGCGTATAACCAATCCGCAGAGTATTTGAAAAGGAGTTCCGGGATGGTCGTAATGCCCAATCTGGTTAAATTTGAGTATGGCAGCATTTAATCCGTTAATTAAATAAGGGTATTCGGGGTCGATATTGCGTGAATAAAAAGTATCGAAATAAAACAATATGAAAATACCCCACATCAAAGTAAAAATGGGAAGTATCCATAATACAGGGTATAATGTTTTTAGTTTCATGAATTATTTGAATTTAATTTTACGTGCGGCAAACAAACTCATTTTTATCAATAACCAACCGTGAGCAAAACGATTAATCTGGGTGGAACCGTATGATCTGTCGCGGTAGCGGACGATAACTTCAATGATTTTTAAATTCAATTTGGCTGCACCGAAAAGTAGATCGAAGTCGCCGAAGGGATCGAAATTGCCAAAGTATTTGCGGTTGCTTTTGATTTTTTCATAATCTTTTTTAAACAATACTTTTGTTCCGCAGAGGGTGTCTTTAAGTCTTTGTCCGAGCAAATAGGAGAAAAACCATCCGAAAAACTTATTGGCAATCAGATTCAATAATCGCATGGCTTCTTTTTCCATCGGATAAACCAATCGGCATCCGTTAATAAATTCTCCTTTATGCAAACAAAGTGCTTCGTAAAATTTAGGCATATCCTCGGGAGGAGTGGTAAGGTCGGCATCGAGTATCATCAAAATATCTCCCTGAGCTATTTCAAAGGCTTCGCGTACGGCATTACCTTTGCCTTTTTCCGATTGCCGTATCACTTTAATGTCTTTGTCGGGGTGCATGTGTTGGACTTTGATCATTTCTTCGTAAGTGCCGTCCGAGGAATGGCCTTCAACAAAAATAAACTCTTGATGGGTGCCGAATAATGGGGTGCGAACGATTGCGTTTTCGATATTTCCTTTTTCATTACGTGCCGGAATCACAATGGAAACCGAATAATCTTTTCGTATGTGTTGAAGCGGACGAACAACGATAAATTGAATTAAATTTAATTTACATATACTGGGAAGATTAGAAATGAATGTATTGATAATAGCATTTAATACTGGTATGTATTTTGGTAAAAGTAATTTCTTTTCTACTTTAATAATTTCAAAATCTTCAAGATATAATAGGTTCTCAATGTCTTTGACCGATAACCAGTTTTGGAGTGGTTGTTTGGCTTTGAGTCTGAATAATTCTCCTAACTTTAATATGGGCTCCCATAAATAGTTATAACTCGATATGATGATTTTTGTGTCGGGACTTACATATTGTTTTAGTTTTTTGAACAAGTGCTGAATATCCCATAGCGAGGTTAAAAGATCGGATATAATCACATAATCAACCTTTTCCTTTAGATCGAAATCCAATACATCGGCATGGATGAATTGAAGTTCAGGGTATTTTTTTGATGCAATATCTATTGCTTGTTTCGAAAAATCAACACCTATTCCTTTCGAAGGTTTAACGGCATGGAGTAAATCGCCGGTAGAACAGCCTAATTCCAAAATCACCGATCCTTCGGGTATCATAAACGTAAATTGTTTTTCAATGGTTTTATGGTAAAAACGGTTGCGTCGTTTCCAACGGTCTCTTTTCTTTGCTGCATTTTCAAAATATGCCTGTATACGTTCTTGAGCCGCTTCTTTCATTGTATATATGTGTTGTTTATTTTATTTTCTTTAAATACAGAGTTTCCATTTCTCCTGTAAATGATGCCTGATTAAATTTTTCAGGGTCGAAATGAAATAGAGGGTAGGGAGCGGTATCGCTTTGCAATAAAAACGGTTTATGACTAATACGATGGTATTCAAGTTCTTTGTTAGGTAGTTGATGAATGTCTGCTTTTTGTCCGGAAATAGGATAATACATTATTTCTTTATCAAATTTTATTTTACTCATGCCGGGTGCCGATATTTCAAAATGAACGCATTCATCATTGCTATAAAGAGTAAATTCGCCTTTTTCGTTGGTAAAAGTATTGATGCCAACCGACCAATATTCGTTCCAAGCACGCACAACAGCTCCTTCCACGGCTTGTTTTGTTTTTCTATCTACAATTGTTCCTTTAATACAAATATTATTAAATCCAAGCATATTGTAATAATTCACGGCTTGGACGGGCTTTTTCGGTTTGTAGTTTGCCAATTCTTTTACCAAGTATGCAGCCGGTTTTAATGTACCTTGAATGGCGTAGGCACTATCGGTCGTATAGGTTATTCCTTGATGATTTAACAAACCGGTGTATTGCGCCTCGAAATGACTGCCTGGAATTTCTTGAAACTCCCACCATCCGAAGCCGCTTCCACCGCAATCGATTGCATAATGAAATGCATCGAGCATGAATTGTGCTTGTTCTTCGTAGCTGATGGAATCGCCATCGGCAGGGAGTGCGGTTTCTCCTATCATCCAAACCTTGTCGATGTAATGACTATACCAATATATTTCGTTGGGAACACGTAAGGGATGATAGGTGTGGAATTGCACAAAATCAACAGGAAGCAATTGTGGGTCCCATTCAAACACTTCAATGGGTTCCGAAAATCCTATGGTGAAAAGTTGATTGGGGGCATGTTCTCTCATCATGTCTCGCCATTGTGATACAATTTTAATAGCTTCTTTTTTACTTCGGTTCTTTTTATTGTCAAAGTATAAGGGTTCGTTCATAAAATCGTAAGCAAAGATTACGGAATTGTCTTTAAATGCTTTCAGTAATTCAATGGTGAATGTATTCAGGTCGAGGTTTTCAATAGGAGGCTTTATCAATAACATCACTCGTAAATTCTTTTCACCGGCAATGTTGATTACTTGTTTTAATCCTTGTATGATTTCATTTGCATGTTCTTTGATGTAATATTTCTTGTCATCGGCTTGGTAGAAGTAATATCCTTTTTCATCTTGTGAAATCCGGTCGAAACAAAGGCGCAGGCAGTTAAATCCTAATTCGTGTATCAATTGAAAATGTCCCGCCAGTTGGTGCTGAATTTCCTTTTCAGTGTTCGATTCATAAATGTCGGGGTTTTCATAAGATTTAATGGGTGACATAACACATTTGTTGTCGATATTTCGGCATGCTATTACATAATTAAGCATGATGGGGAAGAAAGTGTCGTTTTTATGTTTAAATGTTTTATTATCTATATATATATAATCTGTATTACTCAAATCGGGACGAGGAGGATCTTGTTCGTTCGAAGAACATGAAATACTAATAAGGCTAATGATTATAAACAGGATGATGCAATGATATATTCTCATGTTTTTAGATTTAGTAATTATTTTATTCCTTCAACTTTTATTTGTATGTTTTTCACGATGGCCGAATTGCTTTCCCTCCAACGAGGATAATATATATATACAAAACAATTTATTTGAGTGGCATTACTCACTTGGAAGGTTTTAGAAATATTGAGTTTTTCCCAACGGTTGACTTCGAAAACTTCGGATGTAATGAATTTGACAATCTTATCGGTATAGAAGGTTGGATATTTCATGTTGTCGCCGGTACAACCGAAATATAAATCCATATATTCGTCTTGTTCCAATTGATCCAGGAATTTAATATCGGCATTCAAAGTAATTTTAATTTTATTCCATTTTTCTGTTTTGTTAGGGATAACAAAAGGTTCCAATAAATAATATTGAGGCCATTCGTGGTTGCGGTTTTCAGGGGTTTGGCAAACGATAGAATCACTCCTGACGATAGTTTTTAGTATATGAGTTTTATCTTTCATATAAATAGGGCTTTGACTTAATTTGTTGTTGTTGTATACATAATGATTAATGTATTTATAGAAGTCAAATTTAGAGGCTAATTGAGCTTTAATGGTTGAAGATGCTTCGGGTAGCATGTCAAGATTTTCATTCAGGCGATACACTTCACCTGTATTGTGATATATATATTCATTGTATAAGAAATCGTCAATACGACGAGAGTATTTTAAAAACAACATCTTCGATTTAGTTTCGAAAGTATTGGAAGTGTTTAATCCGTCACTTACGTAATGTACGGTTTCGGGTAGCGGTAAGTGATAGGTGTTTTTCAACAATGCAAGCAGGGAAGGTGTAATATCGTTATGGGTGATTAATGCGGGGAATTCTTCCGGCGATTTCAATAGGGGAGACCAAATGATTAAAGGAACATGATAGGCCGATAAGAAGTTTTTATTACGGTTGCCGCAGGAATGGTCGCCGGTGATAACAAAGATGGTGTTATTAAAATCAGGACGTTTGGCATAAGCTTTAAAAAACTCTTTTAAACATTGGTCCACATACACGAATCCTGCATTACGAGCTATGGATCTTTCGTGGATTTTCTTTGTAGATCCTTTTGCTCCATTGGCAATTGTTTTCGCTTTTTCATATGTTTTTTTAAAGTATGGATTGTTTAGGTCGAGTTCATCGTGTGTTGTTAGGCTTACGATGAGATTGCATTGAGGTTTACGGTTTTGATTTGTCGTCAAAACATCGATGGTTTTACGAAACAGGAATTCATCATGATAACCCCAAAAGCTGCCTTTAGTTTTGTCGGATTGTTTTTCATAGTCTTGATAAAAAGGCGACATATAATCAATATGTTGTTCTATTAGATATTCGGCGATACAATCGAAGTAAAACAGTCCGTTATAAAAAGCCTGGGTTTGGTAACCGGTATTTTTTAATACGGATAAAAGGCTGTTGTGATCAGGCATATTACCGAATTGGAATCCTTTTAAACCGTGAGGTAAAGAGCCTGTTATGGCCGGAACCGCCCCATAGCTTCGGGAAGATGTTGTTAAACAGTTTTTCCAATACAAGCCGTGTCGGCTTAAAGAATCTAAAAAAGGCATATAACAAACATCGTCATATTCGCTTCTAAACCAATCTCTACCCAAAGATTCAACAACAATGATAACGACATTAGGTGCTGTTTTGCTTTCATTGAAATGGGCTCCCAATACATTAGGAATATTATCTCGTCTTTCCAAAGGATAAAGAGTATCTATGATATTACGCTTGGGATTATCAGCCAGAAATGCATGAATATGTTTTCGATTTACGGGAATTACGGCATTAGCATCTGTGAAGTTTATCTTTTCGGAACGGATGTAATCAAAGCAAGAATGTAAACAATAGCATGTTTTGTTTATACTAAAATAGGCGACAGATGGTTTGGCGTTTGCTATTTTCAGTGTATTTACTTTAAATATAAAAAAGGAACTTACTAAGATGATTATCCACAATAAAATAGTTATCGACTTTTTTGCTTTAACCTTTTTTTGTAAGTAAAGACATAAAATTGTAAATGTGCTAAGCGCAAGCACAAATAGGAATGCAATCAGATAGATGTTTACGGTATTTTTAATCGTTAGCAAGCTTTCGTAAAGCGGTCGAATAATGATTTCGCTGTCTAACAAAGTGCCTGATTGTGATGCATATACAGATAAAGATGTTTCGCATAAACACAACATTCCATATATAATTGATAATGTAATGTTGGCAGTTTTTTTTGATATTATGTGAAGAAGAGCATATAAAGGAAACAAGGTAGTAACAAATACACTATAAACTATCCAATAATAAATCAACGCTTTGCCGAGCACACGCCATGAATTAAAGTCTTCGTAAATAAAGAGATTCACAAATTCAATAGCTTTTAATATGGCGATGCTGAAAGCAAAAAGAATTACAATAATGAAGTAAGCATGGAGATATTCAATGATTTTCTTTTTAATGTTTGACATATGAATTTTAATAGTTTATGTGAAAATTTTACGCTTGAATATGTATTGTGATTTTAACGGCAAAAATACATTAAAAATTGAATGTCTTTTTGTGTTTTTTGTTATCAAACTTTTTTTGCTTTTTAATGAACCTGTTAGAACTATGAAACAAATTCATTTCAAGTAATTTACAGTATTATATATGGTGGAGGGATGAACTACTACCTGTAGAGACGTAACATGT
>DHTG01000049.1:8565-25221 GCA_002411545.1 Bacteroidales bacterium UBA5266
GACGTAACATGTTACGTCTCTACGTATTTTCCTCGTCCTTGAATTCGTCCACGAATTTTTTGATGTTTTCGTGATGGATAAGCGAAATGCTTTTTTCGGCTTTAGATATTTTTTTGATAATGAAACGTTCGAAGAAGTTCATGTCTTCGAAAATAAATTCACCGCCTAAATATTGTTTTGTTTTAGCTTGCAATAATAGCGATTCAGGAAAAGAAGCTTTCATTTGTTCCTCTTGTTTTTCTTTGCCGGGGTCCATTCCACAGGTAAATAGTCCTACCTTTTTAGATTTCAATTTGTCGAGGTTTTTAATAGCAAATGATTTAATGTTTTTAATGGGATTTCCGGCATAAATGGCGGTTCCCAAAATCACAGCATCATAAGCATCTAAATTTGGATTGGTTTCGGTTTTTAGGTTGATAAGGTTGATGTTCTCATCTCCTAATTTTTCAGCAAGGATGGTTGCGACTTTGGCGGTAGTGCCGTGTTTTGAACTAAAGAGTATAGCTGTTTTCATTTTTTAAGGGTTTAGTTAATACTATATGAAATAAAACATCCACTATGCGTACACATAGTGGATGTATGTTTTAGATTATTTTTTCATGGCAAAATCTCTGCCGGCGTGTAAACAAGCTATGTTAACATCAACGATATCTTGTCCTTTGCGTATAAAAGTGTCTTTAACGGTATATTCAATATCGTTAAAGTTAAGTTGTAGGAAGGGTGTAGCTGCGCCGAGTATGACCATGTTCGATGAACGAGCCGAACCTAAATCTTTGGCTATTTTATCAGCATTGATGGCTATTTTATGAGATAGTTGATCAATGCGATTCATTAAGATGCTTTCTTCGGGATAATTCGTGATGTTAATAAAAGGATTGGTATTTGTAATCACCCATCCTTCGGATTTCAACATGGGTAAATATCTTAGAGCTTCCATGGGTTCAACGGAAATGATAATATCTGCTTTGCCGGTAGGGATTAAATCGGAAGCGATTTGTTTGTCAGACAATCTTAAGTGTGATTGGACATCGCCGCCGCGTTGACTCATGCCGTGTACTTCGGCTTGTTTAAGATATAAACCTTGTTTTACCGCTGTGTTTCCAATGATGGTGGCGATGGATAAAATACCTTGTCCGCCTACACCTGCCAATATGATGTCAATATTCATTCTATGATTATTTAAAGGATTAACAATTATTTTCTTTGTTTTCTTAATCTGCGTTTTAATGTTTGCACACATTCTCTTTGGGGTATAATCACCGAAACGCCTTTATAGTTTAACTCTTGTTTTATGATATTGGTATTATGTTTGTGATTATTTGGAAGAGGATTAAGAATATGTATATGTTCTTTTTCAACGCCCAATCCCAAGCAAATGCTTTCGAGTCGTCCAACACCGTGCGATTTTTGACCGCCTGTCATACCGGTAGTTGAATTGTCGAGTATCATAATGGTAATGGGAGTGTTTTCCATTACGCAGTCGAATAATGAAGTGATACCGGAGTGGCAAAAAGTGGAGTCGCCGATAACGGCAACGGTAGGATTCAATCCTGCATCGGAAGCTCCTTTAGCCATGGTAATGGAGGCTCCCATATCTACACAACTGAAAATAGCATTATAGGGAGGTAGTGCTCCTAAAGTATAGCATCCTATATCGGCAAACACACGGCCTTTTCCGTAAGGTTCCGTGGCTTCGTTTAAAGCTTTATAAGAATCAATATGAGGACAACCCAAACATAAGGCAGGAGGACGAGGTGCTACTATATTAGGGATGGCTTCGCCTTGGGTGTCGGGAAGACCCAAGGCACGTGCTACTGCATTGGCATTAAGCTCTCCTACACGAGGTAAACTTCCGTCTAATCGTCCTTTAACAGTCAAACAACGGTTTAACAATCCGCGAAGTTGTTCTTCAATGACAGGATATCCTTCTTCCATCACCATAATCGACTTACATTCATCGGCCAAACGGGCAATGAGTTTAGTAGGAAGGGGATATTGAGTGATTTTTAATACGGGGTAGGGGCAAACTCGGTCAGGGTAGTTTTCCATAAGATAGTTATAGGCTATACCCGAAGTGATAATACCTAAACTTTTATCTTTACCATCAATATATTCATTGAAGGTCGAGGTTTCGAATTCTTTTTCAAAATGCTTTTGTTTTTCTAATAATTCATTGTATTGTTTACGAGCAATAGCAGGTAAGAGTATGAATTGTTTAGTATTATCGGGTAATTTGATTTCGTTTTGATTTCTTTTCATGTTGCAAACAACGCCCGAACGCGAATGAGCCAAACGGGTAGTGATGCGTAGCAACACGGGTGTTTTATGTTTTTCTGAAAAATCAAAAGCTGCGATTGTAATATCGTAAGCTTCTTGTTGATTGGAAGGTTCGAAGATAGGAATCATGGCAAATTTGCCATAACATCTTGAATCTTGTTCGTTTTGTGAAGAGTGCATGCTGGGGTCATCGGCTGAAACAACAACAAGTCCGCCATTGGCACCGGTGATAGCTGCATTCATGAAACCATCGGCAGCTACGTTCAATCCCACGTGTTTCATACAAACAATGGCACGTTTGCCGGCATAAGACATGCCAATAGCAGCTTCAATGGCGGTTTTTTCGTTAGCTGACCATTGTCGATGGATGTCGTTTTCTTTAGCTTGTTTCGATGCTTGAATATATTCCATGATCTCGGTTGAAGGAGTACCAGGATAGGCATAAATACCGGAAATACCAGCATCAATGGCCGCTTGTGCAATCGCTTCATCTCCTAACAATAATAACTTTTGCATAGGTTCTATATTTTTTAATTTTATTATTATGATTTTAATTTTTTTATAACGCTACAAAGATAACATTTTAATGTATGCAAATGTTAGTAGCCAGTAGAAATATTTGTTTAGTAAACCACTTCTTTGGTGAGTTTACCCTCTTCGTTGTAGAATTTCCATTTTCCGGATTTTTGGCCATGATGGTATTTCCCAATATAATGAATTTGACCGTTGGGATACCAAACTGTATATTTACCATGTTCTTTTCCATCTACATAGGTTCCTTGGCTATTTTTGTTTCCATTTTCGAACCAGGATGTCCATTTGCCATTACGTTCTTTTTTCTTATTATACGTTCCTTCTATGAATTTTTGTTCTTTGTCGAAAAACATGGTTTCTTTGTATAGCAGCTTTGAACCATCTTTTTGAATTATATATTCTTCGATTTTTTTAGGTTTACCATCCTCCCATGTTTCTATAATTTTACTTTCAGTTTTATTCTGCGTACATCCAAGGATTATACTTAAACTACAGATAGCTATGAACAGTTTATGCATAGATATAATTTAGTTAGATGATTTTTTATACGTATCATTTAATTCTTTGATGACTTCGTCGGTAATGTCATATACTTTATTAGCGTAGATAATGGCAGATCCGGTAGAAGTTGCCAGCACATAATCGGCATTGTATTTGGCTTTATTTACTCGTTGAGTTGCATTGATGATTGAGTCGGTGATTTCTTTTTGTACAGACATCTCTTTCATGGCTAATATTTGAGTATATTGTTCTTGCAATCCTTGCAAAGAACCGGCTTCTTGTTGTAGTTGTTTTTCGGCGTTTTGGATTTGGGTTTGAGTCAAAATGTTTTTTTGAAGATTCGCTTGATAGTTTTTATATTTTTCTTCTAAAGTCGCTTGTTTGCTTTGTAAATCTTGATGATATTTTTCTGCTTCGGTTTGCAAATCTTTGGTTAAAAGTTCGGCTAAAGTAAAATACTTAATGATCGAATCGTTGTTAACTGTAAGCATCAAAGGATTTTCGCCAGTAATAGAATTTTGTAAAGGATTACTGCTTTTATTGTTTTGAAAATGTAATATATATAAGACAATCAACCCAATAAATAATACAACAAAAGCAAAGATTTGAATCCAACCGTGTTTTTTTGAATTGGTTTTTGTTGGATCGTTTTCGGAAATTTGACTAAAGTTATTGTCTGACGTGTTGTTTATGTCAGCTGATTCGTTGATGTTTATGTTTTCGTCCATTATTATAATATTTGTATCATTAATTTAATTACCCATATCTGACAAGAACTTAATTCTCATCAGACGAATTTCTTCCATAGTATATTCATCTTCACCTAAATCTTTTATGGCCGTTTCCAGTGAATCTAATTCTGTATTCATAAGGTATTCCATAATTTCTTCCTGATGATAAATATCGACGGTTTCATCGATATAATAATTGATATCGAGTTTAGTACCTGAAAAAATAATGCTTTCAATTTCGGTCAGCAATTCATCTTTTGTTAAGTTTTTAGCTTTGGAAATATCTTCAAAACTGATTTTACGATCAATGTTTTGAATAATATAAACTTTCAGTCCCGATTTATTAATAACTGATTTCACAACGAGGTCTTGAGGCCTTTCGATTTCATTGTCTTCCACATACCTTCGAATAAGGTCAATAAAAGGTTTGCCGTATTTTTGAGCTTTACCGGTACCAACTCCGGTGATTTGAGTCATTTCTTCCATATTAGTGGGATATTGCACACACATGTCTTCAAGTGAGATTTCCTGGAAGATGACATAAGGGGGTAAGTTTTCTTTTTTAGCAATGCTTTTGAGTAAATCTTTAAGCATATTAAATAAAACTTTATCAATCACCCCGTCCTTTTGAGTAGGGACAACATCGCCAATATCTTGATCTTCGTCTTCTTCATCCTCCTCTATTTTTGTAATTTTAATAGAGAAAGGATGTTTTAAAAATTTTTCTCCGGCGGGAGTGATCTTTAGTATACCATAATTTTCAATGTCTTTCACTAAGATTTTTTCAAACAACATTTGACGAATGAGCGAAGCCCAAAATTTATCATCTTTATCTTGCCCTTCGCCGAAGCATTTGAGTTGATTATGTTTAAACTTTTTCACATCGGAAGAAGCATTTCCGACAATGACATTGATAATGTGTTTTTCTTTAAACTGTTGCTTCAATTCTTTAACAGTTGACAATAAAACTTGAACGTATTCTTTTCCTTCCATTTTTTGTTTTGGGTGTAAACAGTTGTCACAACAACCGCAATTATCATTGTTATATGTTTCTCCGAAATAAAACAATAAATGTTTTCTTCGGCATAAATTAGATTCAGCATAAGAAACCGTTTCCGACAATAATTGTCTGGAGATTTCTTGTTCTGAGAAGGGTTTATTTTTCATTAGTTTTTCTAATTTTATCAAATCATCATAGGCATAGAAAGCAATACAATTGGCCTCTCCATCGTCGCGTCCCGAACGTCCAGTTTCTTGATAGTAACCTTCCAAGCTTTTGGGCATATCGTAATGAATAATATACCTAACATTTGGTTTGTCAATTCCCATGCCAAAAGCTATGGTTGCCACAATTACATCGATATCTTCCATTAAGAATTTATCTTGGTTTTCTATCCTGATAGCACCATCTAAGCCGGCATGATAGGGTAAGGCTTTGATTTTGTTTACTTGCAACAATTCGGCAAAATCTTCTACTTGTTTACGGCTTAAACAATAAACAATGCCTGATTGACCGGAGTGGTTTTTTATGAATTTGATGATTTCTTTATCGACATCTTTTGTTTTGTTTCGTACTTCATAATAGATGTTAGGCCTGTTAAAAGAAGATAAGAATACTTCGGCGTTGAGCATCCCTAAGTTTTTTTGTATGTCATGTCTAACTTTGGGAGTGGCTGTGGCAGTTAATGCCATGATAGGTATTTTTTTTTCAATAGAATCGACGACACTTTTTATTTTTCTATATTCCGGTCGGAAATCATGTCCCCATTCCGAAATGCAATGTGCTTCATCAATGGCAATAAATGATATTTTGATTTTCTTTAAGATAGCAATATTCTCCTCTTTAACCAATGACTCAGGTGCTACATACAATAATTTTGTGTTCCCGGCAAATAAATCATTTTTAACATCGGTTTGTTCTTGCTTTGTTAATGAAGAATTATAAACATGTGCAATTCCTTTTTCTAGACTGAAATTACGTAGTGAGTCTACTTGGTTTTTCATTAAGGCAATCAAAGGAGATACTACAATAGCTGTTCCTTCCATTATCATAGCAGGAAGTTGATAACACATGGATTTTCCTCCTCCTGTAGGCATAATTACAAAAGAATCTTTTCCTTCTAATATGCTTTGGATAACAGCTTCTTGATTGCTTTTGAAATGATTGAATCCAAATATTCTCTTGAGTTGTTCATGTAACTCTTTTGACGACATGCTTGCCATATTTTAGTTTGTTGGTTTCATTAATATAGGGTTAAATATTGTTCATTGTTTTTAATAAAAATATCAGAATTTCTTTACTGCAAAATTATAAAAAAACGTTTAAGGAAATAGTTTTTTTTATTTTTTTTCATTTTTTTAGGTTTACACCCTATTTTTAATGGGCCATTTTGAAAATTAAATACAGCTAATGTATTATGTTATTGATTTCTTGTACTTCAAAAAATCTTGATTAAAATGAAAAATCTTTTTTTTTCGATAAATATTTTGGTATTTTTGCACAAAAACAAATATGGACAAGAAAACAAAAATCATTGCAACTATATCCGATAAAATCAACACATTTGAATGTTTATCGAAATTATTTGAAAAAGGGGTAAATGTTGTACGCTTAAATACGGCACATCAAAGTATAGATGAATCAGTTAAAATAATTGAAAGTGTTAGAAGCATTAACGATAATATTGCCGTTTTAATTGACACTAAAGGACCTGAAGTACGAACCTCTGCCCATGGAAAGGCCTTTAATGTGAAAGAAGGGGAGATTATTCAAATCAAAGGGACTCCTGAAGGAGAAAGTAAAGAAGGCTTGCTATTTGTAAATTACACGCATTTTGTGACCGATGTTCCTGTAGGACAACGCATTTTGATTGATGATGGAGATATTGCTTTACTGATAGTTGACAAACGAGCCGATGCTTTGCTTTGCCAAGTAGAAAATTCGGGAGTAATCAAACTACGAAAAGGGGTGAATGTTCCTAATATTAAATTAAATCTCCCGACTTTGTCAACCAAAGACAAAGCTTATATTGATTTTGCCATTACGCATAAAGTGGACTATATTGCACATAGCTTTGTGCAATCTGCTGAGGATGTACATCAAATCAGAAATATTTTAGATAAACATAAAAGTACGATTCGAATTATAGCAAAAATCGAGAATCAAATCGGAGTGGATCATATAGATGAAATCATAGAGGCATCAGACGGGATTATGGTAGCCAGGGGTGATTTGGGAATAGAAATAGCAGCCGAAAAGATTCCTGTTATACAGAGAGAATTAGCCAAAAAGTGCATTCGAAAGAATAAGATAGTGATTATTGCTACTCAAATGTTACATTCGATGATATTGAATCCACGTCCTACTCGAGCCGAAGTAAATGATGTGGCTACGGCGGTATATGAAAAAGCTGATGCTTTGATGCTTTCGGGAGAAACCGCTGGCGGAAATTATCCTATAGAAACGGTGGATATGATGTCGAAAGTCATTAAAGAAGTAGAAAGCGCTGTTCAAAAATATCCTATTAAAACGAAACCTTTGAGCGAAGATATATTGTCTGTCTTATCGCATTCGGCTGTTTTAGCATGTAATTCGCTACCCATTAAAGCTATTATTGTTGATACACAAAGCGGTCGCACAGCTCGATATTTATCTGCCTACAGAGGACATATTCCTGTGTATGCTTTTTGTTATAATGAATATGCCGTTCGTCAATTGGCATTGAATTACGGCGTGAAATCTTTTATGATGCAAATGAATTCCTCACGCGATGGTTTTTTAAAATCAACCATGTTGTTTTTAGTTGATCAACAACTTGTACAATATGAAGATAGGGTAGTGGTAGTAGGAGGATCTTTTGGAACGGCCAATGGAGCTAGTTTTATTGAGATATCAAGTGTCAGAAATTTAATTGACTATGCAGAATAGTTAAGTCATTAATATACATAATATATATTCAATATGGGAGGTTTTTTTGGTGTTGTAAAACATTCGGATTGTGTCAATGATTTATTTTACGGAGTAGATTACAATTTTCATATGGGAAATAAGCGCGGGGGAATGGTAAGCCTAACCAAGGATCATCATTTCGTGCGTGAAATTCATAATATTGAGAATGCTTATTTTCGGAATAAATTTGAAGATGCTTTATCCAGTTTTTCGGGTAATTCAGGTATCGGTGTTATTAGTGATACCGATGCACAGCCTATTATGATGCATTGTCATTTGGGAAAGTTTGCCATAGTAACGGTTGCTCGTATCAATAATCTGGAAGAATTAGAAAAAGAATTTTTAGAAAAAGGGAACCACTTCAGTGAACACAGTTCGGGATCTATTAATCAAACGGAATTCATGGCTATGTTGATTAATGAAGGGAAAACCTTTGTGGAGGGAATAGAAAATGTCTATAAAAAGATAAGAGGTGCCTGTTCTATTTTGATATTAACAGAAAATGGAATCATAGCTGCCCGTGATAAATTGGGACGTACGCCTATTTTATTGGCAAAAGGGGCAAATGGATATGCTGTTTCTTCTGAATCATGTAGTTTTCCGAATTTAAAATATGAAATGGTTTATAATGTAGGACCAGGAGAAATTGTGCATATAACTGCAGATGGCTTTAGTCAATTGCGTAAACCCAATGACAAAATGCAGATTTGTTCCTTCTTGTGGGTTTATTACGGATATCCTGTTTGTTCCTATGAGGGATCGAATGTGGATGAAATGCGTTATATTTGTGGGTGTGAAATGGGAAAAAGCGATAGGAATATTGAAGCTGACTTTGTTGGAGGTATCCCCGATTCAGGAGTAGGCATGGCTGTAGGCTATTCCGTAGGTCGTCAGATACCGTATCGTAGAGCTATTGTGAAATATACGCCTACATGGTCGCGGAGTTTTACTCCTTCCAATCAGGAGACAAGAAATTTAATAGCAAAAATGAAATTGATAGCCAATAGAAATATGCTTAAAGACAAAAAAGTCGTTTTTTGTGATGATTCTATTGTAAGAGGGACTCAACTACACGATAATGTAAAGGATTTATACACCTACGGTGCCAAGGAAGTACATATGCGTATTAGCTGTCCTCCACTGATTTATGCATGCAGCTACTTAAATTTCACGGCATCGAAATCTGAAATGGAATTGATAACGCGTCGTGTCATAAAACAGTTTGAAGGTGATGCAAATAAAAATTTAAAAGCGTACGCTACAACTCATTCTCCTCAATACAATCGAATGGTGGAAGCTATTCGTAAGGAATTTGATATAACTACTCTAAAATTTAATCCAATAGAGACTTTGGTAAAAGCCATAGGATTGCCAAAGGAAAAGATTTGTACTCATTGCTTCGATGGCAGTAGTTATGATTAAATTTGCATTATAGTCTGATAATTATTTTATTATTAAATATATAGATTTCTTTATATTATATTCTGCTACGAGTATAGTATTAGCTGTTTATAAGTTAATCATAAATTTTTAAGAAACATAAGGAATTACTATATAATAATTCATTTTTTGTTACGTTTCCTAAAACAAAAAGTTTAATGTTTAAGTGTCTATGTGGTTGAAAAGGATATTTATTGCTGCCTTTTTATTATATTCGCTCGGAGTTCAAGCGCAAACCGACAGTTTGTTTGCTGTTGCCAACGAAGCGTATAAACAAAAAAACTATCAAAATGCCATTCACTCATATTCCGATTTGGTAAGTTTAGGCTACCAAAGCCCTACATTATACTATAATATAGGAAATGCATATTTTAAGAGTGAGCAATTGGCAAAGTCGATTTTATGGTACGAAAGAGCCTTACGATTAGCTCCTTCCAACGAAGACATTCTGCACAATTTAGCCTTTGCAAATAATCAGATTATTGATGAGATGGATATAGTTCCTGAATTTTTCTTAAAAAAATGGATACGTTCTCTCTATAATCTTATGTCGTCCAACGGATGGGCGATTGCATCTATCCTATTTTCCTTATTAATGTTTACCTTATTAGCCTTTTTACTCTTGTCGTCTCATGCACGCACAAGAATACTGTTGTTTTTTTCTACGCTTTTGATGGTGCTTTTATTAATAGCCAGTATAAGTTTTGCTGTAATACAAAACAAACAGATTCACCGTACTGACCAAGCTATCATCATGCCTTTAAGTGTAACCGTGAAAAGTATGCCCGATGAAGCAGGTACGGATTTATTTACGGTACACGAAGGGCTAAAAGTAAACATATTAGAAAAAGTAGGCGATTGGATAGAAGTGGAATTTCCCAATGGTAACAAAGGGTGGATACAACAACTTGCCGTAGAACATATATAATTTAATATTTAGTTAAAATGATAAAACTACGAAATGTACATAAAACCTATTTTGGGGCAGCTCCTTTACATGTTCTAAAAGGTATTGATTTAAACGTAGAAGAAGGTGAAATGATAGCCATTATGGGATCTTCAGGTTCAGGTAAGTCTACTTTGTTGAATATATTGGGTATTTTAGATTCCTACGACCAAGGAGAGTATTGGTTGAATCAGGTGAAGATAAAAAATCCTGGCGAAACCTTAGCCGCTGAATATAGAAATAAAATGATCGGGTTTGTTTTTCAATCTTTTAATTTGATTCCCTATAAAACAGCTCTTGAAAATGTAGCATTGCCGTTGTATTACCAAAATATGTCACGCAAAAAAAGATACCGTTTAGGTATGGAATATTTAGAAAAAATGGAATTGAAAGAATGGGCTGATTTTTTTCCTAATCAGTTGAGTGGAGGTCAAAAACAGCGAGTGGCTATTGCCCGTGCATTGATTACTAATCCTAAGGTTATTTTAGCCGATGAACCTACCGGTGCTTTGGATAGCAAAACATCTATTGAAATGATACATTTATTTAAAGAGGTTAATCAAAAGGGAATGACTATAGTACTTGTAACACATGAACAAATGGTAGCTGATGCTGCGGGTAGAATTATCCATATCAAAGATGGTATTATAAATAATTAAATAATTCATGGGGAATAAGAATTATAAAAAAACGGTATAAACCCTTTCCTATGCAAATAGAACTTTTTTCAGAAATATTAACCTCGCTTAAACGTAATAAACTACGTACCTTTTTAACCGGATTTTCAATAGCCTGGGGAATATTTATGTTGATAGTATTATTAGCCGCAGGCAATGGACTTAAAAACGGGGTTACTTCAAATTTTGCTTTCTTAACTCTCAATAAGTTGAAATTATTTGCTTCGCGTACTTCCATTCCTTACGATGGCTATCCCACAGGACGTAAAATCACTATGAACAATTCCGATTCGATATTTATGGCTAATAGTTTTGTTGAAATTGATCAAGTGATACCTATTTATACGTTGGGATATAAAACATTGTACAATCAGAAGAAGTATGCAAGCGGTGAAGTAACGGCTGTATTACCTGCTTATTTTAATATGGAATCTATTGATTTTTTGTATGGTAGAACTATAAATCCTTTAGATATTCAAGAAAAACGAAAAGTAATTGTTATTTGTAAAAAAGATGCGGAATTACTTTTTGCCTCTCAGGATGTAATCGGCAGAAATGTAGTTATAGATAATATCGTTTTTCAAGTTATAGGCGTATACTCTTCCAATGATCGTTTCAGCTGGAGAACCGAATCTTTTGTGCCATTATCTACAGCACAAACTATTTATAATAATACTAATCAATTTGAACAAATGATTTGTACTTTAAATGGTCTGACTACTGCTACTGAAAACGATAGTTTTAATCTGAAACTACAACATCGTTTAAGTGCAAAACATAAGTATCATCCCGATGACAATAGGGCCATATTTATTTGGAATTCTTTAAAAGATTATTTGCAAACCATGAAAATTTTTTCGGCTATTTCGATCTTTGTCTGGATTATTGGTTTGGGTACTTTAATTGCGGGCATAGTAGGTGTCAGTAATATTATGTTGATTACCGTAAGAGAACGCACGAAAGAGTTTGGTGTTCGTAAAGCTTTAGGAGCTAAGCCATCTTCTATCATACGTATGATTATCGCCGAATCATTGGTAGTCACGGCATCTTTTGGATATATTGGTATGTTGTTCGGAGTAATAATAACAGAAGCTATTCATAAATTCATGATGTCGGGGGCACAGGCTAACGAAGGAGGCATGCCGGTCATATTCCAGAATCCTACGGTTGATATAGGCATAGCACTGGCCGCAACCTTTATTTTAATTATAGCCGGTGTTATAGCTGGTTATTTTCCCGCACGCAAAGCAGTTGCAATCAAACCTATTGAAGCATTGAAATATGAATAATCTTTTTGTAATCGATAATAGTATACACATATGTTCGATATAGACATCTATAAAGAAATTTGGCAAACAATCAGCCGGAATAAAATGCGAAGCTTTTTAACCGGTTTTGGTGTGGCTTGGGGTGTCTTTATGTTTGTGGTTATGTTGGGTATAGGCAATGGATTTAACAATGGAATGCAACAAAATGTAGATGGTATATCTCAAAATTCCATGTTCGTGTTTTCAAATGCTACTACTGTGGAATATAAAGGATTTAATCCGGGGAGATTTTGGTCGATGAATAATGAAGACATCGATATTTTGCAAGAAAATATACCCGAAATTGAGTACATATCCGGTATGATGTTTAGCAATCAAGGTGGAAATACTGTTAGAGAGGAACGTTCCGAAAATTATAATTTCAGGGGAATCGATCACAATCACACAAAAATTGAAAAGCTCAATGTATTGCAAGGGAGGACTTTCAATTATTTAGATATAAAAGAAAAAAGAAAAAATTGTATCATAGGAAAACAAGTCTACGAACAATTATTCAAACCCGGCGAAACAGCCATAGGGGAACAACTCTCGGTAAATGGGCTCTATTATATCGTCATAGGTGTTGTAAACGGTTCGGAGAATATGAATATTGGAGGCGATGCCAACACATCGGTCTTTATACCTTTAAGTACGATGCAACAAGTTAATAATGCAGGGAATGATATACATATGATAGGGATTGCAGCCTATGATGACGTAAATATTAAAAATATAGAACAAAGGGTAAAGGATTTATTAAAAGCTAAACACAACATTGCACCTACGGACGATGCGGCAGTGAATGCCTTTAACATTCAAGAAATGTTTTTAATGTTTAAATATTTATTTTTAGGTATACAAATCTTAACATGGATAGTAGGTATGGGAACCTTGCTGGCCGGGGTTGTTGGCATCAGTAATATCATGTTAGTGTCTATACGTGAGCGTACGAATGAGATTGGCATCCGACGAGCTTTAGGAGCCAGACCTAAGACAATATTAAGTCAAATTATGAGTGAGAGTCTTTTGCTGACATTTGTAGCTGGTTATTCGGGTTTTTTTCTGGGGGTATTGCTTTTGACCGCTGTCGAGAAAGTAACGCAAATGAACGACGATGGAATGTCGATGTTCGCCAATCCACAGATTTCGTTCGGAATGGGAATCACCGCTTTGCTGATATTGATCGTTTCCGGATTAATAGCCGGGATTATTCCGGCTAAGAGTGCTCTAAGAATAAAGGCCATTGATGCTTTAAGAGATGAATAATAATTGATTATAGAATAATATATATGTAATAGAAATGAAAAAATTTTTGAAAATAACCGGATTTATTATATTGGGTTTGTTAGTTATCGGGACTTTTGTGTTTCTTTGGAATAAATCAAAACAGAAACCCATCGAATACGAAATCGTACAAGCCGAAATACGTACGATTAAAAAGAAAATCATGATCAATGGAACCATCAGCCCACGAAATGAAGTGGCATTAAAGCCACAAATATCAGGCATCATTACCGAAATAAATAAAGAAGCCGGTCAGTTGGTGAAGGTGGGTGATGTGATTGCTAAAGTGAAAGTAGTACCTGATTTGGCTACACTAAACAATGCCGAATCTCGATTGAATGTGGCTAAAATTAGTTATGAGCAGATAAAAAGTGAGTATGAGAGAGCGTCAAAACTCTATAAATCGGGTGTGTTGTCTAAAGAAGAATACGAAGTATCCCACGCATCTTATATGAAAGCGACAGAAGAAGTAAATAATGCAAAAGAAGCCATTGATATTATAAAAGAAGGTATTTCATCAAGTACGGCAAGCTATAGTAATACGCTCATCAAATCGACCATTACAGGAATGATACTGGATATACCCGTAAAAGTAGGAAGCTCCGTTATTCAAACTAACAACTTTAATGAAGGAACCACCATCGCAAGCATAGCCAATATGAACGATTTGATATTTGTAGGGAAAGTTGATGAAACAGAAGTTGGTAGGATAGCAATAGGAAATCAAGTAAATCTGATTATAGGTGCTATGCAAGACAGCAAAACCACGGCGGTTTTAGAATATATTTCACCCAAAGGGTCTTTAGAAAACGGCGCAACGACCTTTGAAATCAAAGCGGCGGTAATCAATACCAGCGATGCGTTTATACGTTCGGGATATAGTGCCAATGGCGAAGTGATTATTGAGCAAAAAGACAGTGTGCTTTCAATACCCGAAAGTTGTTTGGAATTTGAAGCCGATTCTGCTTTTGTGTATGTGTTAAACAACAAAAGCGATGAGAGTAATCCATATATAAAAACTCATGTAATACTAGGACTTTCCGATGGAATATATGTTCAAGTCTTGAGTGGAATTACTCAAAAAGATAAACTACGCGGAAAAATAAAAATAGGACCAAAGAATCAACCTAAAAATAGATAGATATGAAAACTAAACAGGGTATTATTCTCTTCATAGTGATTCTTTTTCCTTTTGTAATATTTGCGCAAACAAAATGGACTTTAGATAGTTGTATTTCTCATGCTTTGAATAATAACTATTCCATCAAACAATCGCTCATTGATTTGGAAACAAAAAAACTACAATTACAAACCACTAAAATGAGTCGTTTGCCATCCTTGTCGGCATCTTTGAATCAGAATTTTGATTTTGGTCGATCCGAAACTGCCGGCGGAATCATTGTTGATAATACACAATCTACTTCTGCTTTTAGTATTGGCATGAATGTACCGCTTTTTGAAGGCATGAAAACATACCATCAAATAGCTTCCGACAAACTCTATGTTAAAGCTACAACCGAAGATTTGAATAGCACAAAAGAACAGATAGAACTCACGGTTACAGCTTATTATTTACAATTGCTTTTATATAAAGAAATGTTGGGAATTGCCGAAGAGCAAGTAGAATTGTCGGAAAATCAAGTCGAACGTGTTGAAAGTTTACTTCAAGCAGGGAAATCATCGGAAGCGGAATTATATACATCCAAAGCTAATCTTGCTAATGATGAAGTAGGGGTCGCCGAAGCTCGAAACAATGTGCGATTGGCAACACTTGATTTAGCACAATTGATGAATGTTACAGATGCCGAAAGTTTTGAGATTGATGATGAAAACATCGAAATTGATATGGAAAAAATTCTTGCGCGTTATATCGATAAAAATGCTGTTATTGATAATAGTTTACATAAACGACCGGCCATCAAAGCAGCAGAACTTCGAATTGAAAAAAGTCAAAAAGACATCAAAATAGCCCGGTCTACTTACTATCCGAGTTTACAACTTTCGGCTAATTATGGTACCGGCTATTATTACGCCTTTCAACAAAGTTTACAAACAAGTAATGCACCTTTCGGTCAGCAACTTTCGAATAATTCCCGCGAAATAATAGCATTAAACGTAAGCATACCCATCTTTGATCGTATGTCGACGGCGAATCGTGTAAAACAAGCCAAACTGACGATGCGTTCACAAGAAATTCAACTCGAAGAAGCAAAACATTCGCTAATAAAAGAAATAGAACAAGCTTATACCAATGCAATGCTGGCAAAAGAAAAATATATTGCATCCGATAAAGCCGAAAAAGCTTCTGAAATAGCTTTTCAATACGAAGAGAAAAAATACCAAGCCGGTGCTTCTTCAATATATGTGTATAATGAAGCTAAAATCAATTATCAAAAAGCACAATCTCAGGTCGTACAAGCTAAATTTGATTATTTCTTCCGCTTGAAAATATTAGATTTTTATAATGATTAACGAATAACGCTAATTAGTAACTAACCCCATAGCATTAAAAAAAGTCAAGGCACATAGTATTATATCCGAAAGATTTATTTTTAACCTCGAACAATTATTTTTATAGTTATAAAAATAAAAGTTATAGTTACAAAAATTAAAGTTGTTGTTATAAAAATAAAAGTTATTACTATATCTTTTCCTACAACATTTTGAACATATGTTTAGCTTATTTTTTTAAATTCAATACTGTTTTTATACTTATTGATTTGTTTTTCATTCATGTTATTTGAAATTACTTTCATGTTATTTATTCTGACATATTTGAAAAATTTCCCAACATCAACTATCAAAGAATCCAAAAGCATTTGTCGGGCAATTGGACAAATAAGAAGTTTCCTATTATAGTGGAATCCCGTTTTATTGCTATATGACCTTAAAAAAACATGAAAGTAGCTAAAATTATCACGAAAAAATGAGAACATTTGCTTGATTCATTCCAAAAAAAATAGGCTGTTTTTAATAAAAATTCACAATTAATAAAAAAATGATGTTGAAA
>DHTG01000060.1 GCA_002411545.1 Bacteroidales bacterium UBA5266
AGTATGTAAGAACAATAATAAACAAATTAAATAAAGCAAAAGAAAGAATAACGACTCGCTAACATCATGTATAAAACATTGGGGTTTAGGTGGTTATTTTAAGTATTCCACCCCGCATCGGCGTTTGTTGTTAACGGCAGACAGGAACGAAGCCCGCAATCCCCAACGTTTCATACATGTAACCGTTAGCGGCAAGCTTAAAATAAAGACTTGACAATCATATTTAATGTATATAGGAATAATATATCGCTACTTCATAATCAATGAAAAAGGTAAAGAAATGTCTTATGTTGGTCAAACTTGTGCTGAGAAACAAAGACGGTCTGATTTCTTAAATTTAAATGCTCAATATGGTGGAAAAAGGATTGAAAACGCCAGAAAGAAATATGAACCCCAATCATTCAACTATGAGATTTTAGAAGTCGTTTCATTTGAGACTGAAGAAGAAACCAGTTTAGCTCTCAATAAATTAGAGATTTATTACATTGACAAATATAATTCATACAGAAAAGGATATAATAATACTATTGGTGGCGGAGGAGCAAATGGTTATAGACATACAGATGAATATAAAAAATGGCAAAGTGATAAAACAAAGAAGTTGGTTGAAAACCCTGAATATGTAAAAAGTATTTCAGAGGGGATAAAGACTTATTATATGAATAATCCGAATGCACGTAAAGAAAAATCGGATGAAGTAAAGAAACGATATGAGAATCCTCTTGAAAGACAGAAAACAAGTATTGCACATAAGAAAAGTTATGCAAAAAATCCAGAAAGGGCAAAAAAGCAAGCAAAGAAATTAAGTGAAACTTGTTCAACACCAGAGGGTAGAAAACGAATGAGTGAAACAATTAAAAATGCATGGAAAACAGAAGCATACCGAGAAAAATATTCAAAAAGCAAGAAAGCTCTTTGGGCTAAAGAAGAATATCGCAAAAAAATGGCAATAGCATACAAAGGAATGAATGGCAAAAAGGTTCTACAATTGACTTTGGAAAATACACAAATACATGAATTTGAATCTGCTACTGAAGCAGCAAGACAACTTGGATTTAGTTTTAGTAGTATTAGTCGAGTTTGTAGAGGCGAACGAAAACAATATAAAGGTTACAAGTGGGAATACGTTTGATTGTTACAAATGATGAAAGCCAGCCGTTAACAGGCGGTCATATTTAATGCCGCTTAAACTGCTAACAAAAATAAAACTATTATAAAAAGACCGTTACGATTAATAACAAAAACCACGTACTGCGGCACTAAACATACCGACAGAACGTTACCTGCAAGTGTAACGACAGTGCATACTGACAGCATTTACAAGTAGCGAAGGCAAGACACTCGCGAAGCCATTAGAGCGGGAAAAACTAAAAGTTGCGCCCGACACGAATAAGGGATTTAAAAATGAAGAAAATAATTTTCTTATCAAGTGTTATTTTGGCTTTTGGATGCTTGCAGTTGAAAGCACAAGACACAAATAAGTCGGAAAGTATTGACCCACTTGACATTTCAAAACAAATGGAACAGATTGAAAAATACGGAGTTCCAACTATTGCAACCGTTGACGAAATGAAAACAAAAGCAGATGTTTTGTACGAATCTCAATCTTGGAAAGAAGCCGCACTTGCTTATGAAGTTTATGCTAAAAATGTGAATTGGTTAGCAAACTTGTTATCACAATGCGTTGAGCCCTATTATTCTGCAAGTTATGACGATAGAAAAAATACTTCGTATTCAACTTTGAAGCCATTTATCCCTTTTGAAAGCAAAGCAAATGAATGCAAAAAGCAAAGAAATATTGCATATGTGAAAATTGGTTTGTGTTATAAAAATACAGGGGACATGAAAAATGCTATTGCCTATTTACACAAAGGATTGGATTTGTTGAGTGTAGATGAACTGTCTTATTGGACTGTGGCAAAAGATGCTATGGCTGAAATATTGCAATTTGATGTTGAAAAATCAAAATAATTTGATAATTATGAGAAAGTATTTTATTATCTCGATGATGTGTTTATCAATGTCATTATCTGCGCAAACAGATTTTTTGCAATTTATCAATTCTGTAGATTGGAATTCTACTGAAAATGATTTTGTAACAAAATATTCGTCGCAAGTAACACCTCGAAACCATTATTATAGTGATTATAACAAAACAAAGACCGATTTTAAAGTTGCCGGTATAGTTTTGGGCGATAAGGAATGTACTGCTTCTGTTTTTGTAGATTCTGCTTCATTGAAATTAGAGTCGTTATCATTTAGTTTTGGAAAAGTTGAGAAAAGCGAGAATGCATTAGAAGATGCTATCAAATTTTCCAAAGAAATGGATAATCTTTTAATTCCACTGTTCGGAGAACCTGACAAACGTAAAGATGAATTAGACAGTAAGTATGTGAATAGTCTGGATAGAACTTGGTACAAAGATAATTATCTTATAGAAGTACGGTTTCTAATTTTCTCAGACTCTCATTTATATTCTCTTTCTGTAAAAGGTATTGAGAATAAAGGTACAGATTTTAGAGTTGCAAAATGGGGTGATTCAAAAAAGATAGTAATGCAAAAAGAAGGCAAAACGGATTTATCCACCATTGATAACCTTTATTTGTTTTCTGATTTTGTCGCCGGTATAAGTTGCGATGTTGCCTATATCTTTACCAATGATAAATTAACTATGGCAAAATATCTGTTTAATCCTACTCACTCTAATAAAAACGATTTTATCAAAGATTTTCGAGAGTTAGTAAATCTAATGGCAGAAAAATATGGAAAACCTGACTATAATGCGCCTGAATGGCGTAATTCTTTATACAAAGATGACCCAGATGATTATGGATTTGCCGTTAGTTTGGGGCATTTATCGTATAGTGCTGGTTGGCTTGGCGAAACAACAGGGATTACCGTTGCTTTATATGGAGAAAATTACAAGATTTCTCTGATAATTCAGTATGTCAGTAAAAAATACGAAGGCTTAAGGGAAAAGACGAATATTCAAAGTAAAATCAAAGATTTATAGTGTGGGCAATTAAATAGTTAGTCAATTTGTTTAGTTGTCCAGTTGAAAAAACACAAACACCAGCAGGTAACATGCAGTATAAAAAATTGCCGGGATAGTAGGTTATTCAAGGGTTGTAGCCCGCTTCAATTTTTCTTGTACTTTGATAGAAAATCGCCCGAAATCGGCAACTGCTCATAGCGCAAACCGCTATGCTCTGCTCCTCGCTTTTC
>DHTG01000083.1 GCA_002411545.1 Bacteroidales bacterium UBA5266
ATATTGCCCGTTGCTGTTTGTAAGGTTATTTCAGAAACGGTAAAGACGTTATTTTTTGTGTTTTGCCCGGATACGATATGGGTAACAAAGATAATGGACAGGATTACTGCGAGATTTTTTGTGTTTTGAAAGTGAGACATATATTTTATAATTATCAGATTATTTAGTTCCTATAGGGTCTATACTGTCGGTTTCAACCATAAGCATAACTGTTTTTTGCGGAGCTCTGGGTCGATGCATTATACCTTTCGAAACGGTTGTCCCTTGAAAAGGATTAAGTTCTATTGTTTTATCTTCCAAATCAATGAACGGTTTTCCTTCCAGAACAAAAAAGAATTCATCATCGTTTTCATGTTTATGCCAATGGTACTCTCCTTCTACAATACCCATTCTGACAACACTATCGTTTACTTTTGTCAAACTTTGGTTATACCATGCATCGGTACATTCACGAATGATTGTCGGTACATCAATCAAGCTTTGATGCTCATATTTGATGTTCATATGTTGATTATACTTCTCTTTTTTATCCATTTTATTTATTGAATTTTTAATGTATTTATTCATAATTATTAACTATTTAATCAATAATTTTATTATATCTCTAATTGATATACTCTTCGTCGTTTATGATTTACGGTTTCGAAATTTTTCCATTGCGACGACATGCGAAGATTGCTTTCCAGTTCGGGGTTAGATTCAGCAAATGTATAGACGCTATTTTTTTTATTTCGCATAATATCCGCAAACAGGATTGCATTTACGCCTTTATTTTGGTAGTTGGGATGTACGGCCATCAAATACAAATCGAGTAAATCATTCTTTTTTAAAGCTCTCAATAGATAAAACCATCCCAATGGGAATAATCGTCCTTTAGCTTTTTGAAGGGCTTTTGTAAAACTCGGCATCGCAATCCCAAAGGCAACTACATTGTCTTCATTATCTACAACTACCGAGGTTGTATCTAAACAAAACATGGTAAAATATAATTTGATATAAAATTTTATTTGTTTTTCGTTGAGCTTTGTATAACCATATAATTCGGAATAACAAATACCAAGTAAATCGAATATTTTTAAGGCATAGGCATCGACTAATTCTTTACGCGATGTAAATTTTTTAGGGATTAAATGATATTTTTCTTGCACTATGTGAGCCAATCGAAAGTACTTTTCGGGAAAATCTTCGGGAATCGTAATTAAATATTCTTTCCAATCGGCCGCTTTAACAAAACCATATTTCTCTATATGTTGGGGATAATATGGATAATTATAAATCGTCGCCAATGTTCCCATACGATCAAAGCCTTCTATCAACATACCTTCACGATCGAAATCAGTGAATCCGAGCGGACCGTGAATGGCTGTCATCTCTTTTGATTTAGCCCAGGCAATGGCAGCATCTAACAAGGCCTTTGACACATCGTAATCATCTATAAAATCGATCCACCCGAAACGTGCAAAGGTTTGTTTCCACTTCTGATTGGCAACAGGATTGATAAAAGCAGCTATCCTACCTGCGATTTTACCATTTTTATAGGCTAAATAGTAAACCGATTCACAAAAATCCAGGGCCGGATTTTTCCCTTTTTGCAGGTTCAACATATCATCCATCATCAAAGGAATGGCAGCAAATTTACTGTCTTTATAGAGATTAATTCCAAACCAAATGAACTTCTTAAGTTCTTTTTTTGAACGTACTAGTTTTATTTCGACTGCCATATGTTTTTTGTGTTTTTTGGCGACAAAAGTATAAAAAATATAAATATTACTCCATTTTATATAAATTAGTTTATCTAGTAGATGTAAAAAAACAAAAAATGAATCAGTTATGAATTAAAAAATTATGATATAAAAAACCTCCCGTCTCCCCAAATAAGAGAAAAAACGTTATTTTATTATCTATTCAAATGATTTATTGAAAAAATTTGTCATAATTCCATTGTTTTGGATTATTGACAATATAATTTGAAATGTATTGGTAGGATTGAAAATTTCGAATGATTTGAACGTAAAACGTGCTTCCCATTGAAAATAATGACATTCGTTTTAATTGTACCACGGTTTTACCGATGATTTGTATTGTTGAATTATCACGGAAACAGACCCTAAAATGGGTTTGCCAAACATATTATTTGACTGTATGGACACGATATAACGTGTCCTAAAACACATTGTTCTTTCACATGATTGGACACGACATGTCGTGTCCCTACGATGGTTTATATTCCAACCTTTTCATTACATTCCCTTCCCCATCATAATAGATTTCTTTACCAGAATGTTTACTATTTTCAAATTCAATGGTTTGAACCAATTTCCCATTGGCATCATAACGTTTCAATATTCCTTTTCCTTTGGTAAAAAATCCTTCTCCGACAACATAACCTTGAGCATCAAAATAACGCCACAGACTATCGTACTGTCCATTTTCATAATATCCTATGAGCTGTTCTTGTTGGTTTTCATAGTAAACGACAAATTGTCCGTTACGCATTCCATCTTGATAATGATACACTTCTTTCAAATTTCCATCCAAATAATAGGCAAGCGAGGTCCCGTTTTGTTTGCCCAATTGAAAAGTATCGAGACTTTCAATAGCTCCATTGCGGTAATAACGAACCATAGCTCCATGTAATAAACCCTTTTCATACGTGGCTTCCATACGTTTTTTCCCATGTTCGTAATACCAAACAGCCCTACCGTGCATCTTTTGTCGGCAGTAGGGCACTTCCGATTCGAGCATTCCCTTGGGATAATAGGTTTTTTGTACCTTACAGCAAGCCGATAAAAGACAAGTCAAAACAATACATACTATATATATCTCATATTTCCTCATATGGCCGATTATTTACATTTGCAAAAGTCGTAAAATTTTTGTAGAAAAACAAACATAGAATCTATTTTTTGTATACAGACTATGTAAAACAATTCAAATGCAAAAAAAATCATCTTACCTTCTTGGTAATAGAATATTTTATGTATTTTTGCAACCCAAGTCTTCGTAGCTCAGCTGGTAGAGCAATTGACTCTTAATCAATGGGTCCGGGGTTCGAGCCCCCGCGAGGACACCAAGGAATTCTTTTTCCACTTTTCAAACGTTGAACGCTATGGCTTGTTCAACGTTTTTGTTTTTTTAACATTTTCTTAACTTCTTTAATAACACGTGAATTAACGTTAACTTATCTTTATTTATAATAAAAGATGTAGCCCCTACAGGGCTTATAAATGATGAGGGTACATCTTCGTTCTACTACTACTACCAAGATTTCGTCCCTACGGGACTTGTAATCGTTAAGGATGCCTGTTTATTTTATTTTTCTAAGCTATCTTAAAAAAAACTATTCTCTGATAAAAGTCAAAAGATTCTCCGTTTCATTGCGTTACTCTAAAAATCTATACGTATCAGCTAATATTTACGCACAATGATAACTCCTTATACATCACAGATCCTCTTTATTCCCTTGGAATATTGATTACGGTATATTTTTTGCCGAGGAGAATATATAAAAAAAATTCAGGATAATACCGAACATAAAAATATTTAATATACATTTGCACCCTAAAAAAAACATATAAGAAATGAAAAAATTGATATTTACATCCATGATTATGTTCTTTTGGGGACTTAGTTTTGCACAAGAAAGCCAGGCTCCCAAAACTTTCCCTTTACCGAGTGTTGATCTTAAGACAATTGATGGTAAGAGATTTAATACAAAAGATATTGAAAATGAAGGCAAGCCGATTATTATTTGTTTTTTTGCCACTTGGTGTAAACCTTGCATGGTGGAACTGAAAACCATCGCCGATGTGTATGACGAATGGCAAGAAGAAACCGGCGTTAAAATTTATGCCGTTTCCATCGACGATTCACGCTCCAGCGCTAAAGTATTGCCACTGGTTAACGGAAATGCATGGGAATATGAAGTCTTGTTGGATGAAAATCAAGATTTCAAACGTGCATTAAACGTAAACGATATTCCTCATACCTTTATATTAAACGGTAATAAAGAAGTGGTATGGCAACATGCTTCCTATGCTCCCGGTGTGGAAAAGGAATATATCGAAACAGTTAAGAAATTAATGGAAGAAAAATAGCATACATGAAACATGTCAGTATAATTGTTTTTGTGATGGCATTGGGATGTACGGCTGTTTTTTCACAAAACAATGTTTTGAATAAAGGTAAAATCAGCGGCAATGTGCAATTGGATGCACAATATTATATCCCCGACAGCATGATAGGAGCCGAAGATTTGGAAAACAAAATAAGAGCCAATGTGTTTGCCAATATCAATTATGTCAACGGTGGATTTGCGGCCGGCTTTCGTTTTGAGCATTTCGAATGGCCACTGATTGATTTTGAAAAGATAAACTATGTCGGCAGCGGCATTCCTTATTATTATGCATCCTACAACCATGAATATTTTGAAGTAACCGTAGGCAGTTTTTACGAACAATTCGGCAGCGGATTGATATACCGTTCCTATGAAGTGCGTAACCTCGGGTTCGACAATGCCACCCAAGGGGTGAAACTAAAAGCGAAACCTTATAAAGGAATAACCCTCACCGGTATTTGGGGCAAGCAACGCAATCTTTTTGTTTACGAAGGTTTGGTACGCGGTATTGATGCCGACATATCTTTGAATGAGATATTTCAAAAAATAGGTTCCTCGAAATTCAGAAGTGGTTTAGGAGCCAGTTTTGTCAGTAAATTTGAAAAAGACCAAGATCCTGACTATAAACTCCCCCAAAATATAGGAGCCTTTGCCGGTCGTGCTAATTTCGGCTATGCCGGGTTCAACCTACAAGGGGAATATGCTTGGAAATGCAACGATCCTTCGACCGCCAACGAATTAATCTATAAACCGGGAGAAGCCTTGTTGTTAACCGCATCTTATTCCATGAAAGGACTCGGAATTTTCTTGACAGGATTACGTACTGACAACTTTGATTTTAGAACTTTACGAAATTCATCCATCAACAATAACCTCATTAACTACATCCCTACCCTTACACGTGAACACGCCTATGCCCTTCCCTCCATGTATGCCTATTCCTCGCAAGCTGTAGGTCAAATCGGATTTCAAGCAGAAGTGAATTATAAAATTCCCAAGAAAACTACCATAGGTGGAAGATACGGCACCGATATTATGGTGAACTATTCACGTATACACGGGATAAAGAAAGATTATGTACCTGAAGCCATCCTTGATAAAGGAATAATCAACGTAAATGGTACTGACGGTTATACGTCTCCTTTCTTTGCCTTTGGGAAAGAAGTGTATTTCGAAGATTTTAATATTGAAATCAGCCGACGTTTCAATAAATCATGGAAATTGATAGTAAGTTATGTTTACCTCAACTACAATATGGAAGTTATCGAAGGTCATACGGGCGAACCCAATGTGTATGCCCATACATTTATTGCAGACCTTACCTATAAAATCAACGACAGACATGCCCTACGTTTAGAATTGCAACACATGAATACCAAACAAGATGAGGGCAATTGGGCCTACGGTCAATTGGAATACTCCATTGCACCCCGTTGGTTTTTCTCTGTATTAGACCGCTGGAATTACAGCAAACCTAATAAACATTATTATAATGTCAGCACCTCTTTTGTGCATAAAACATCGAAATTTTCAATCAGTTTTGGCAAACAATACGAAGGTATTTTATGTGTAGGAGGAGTATGTAGGGTAGTTCCCGCCTCTTACGGATGCAATCTCTCAGTAGTAACAAGTTTTTAAATGATCTAACATGAAAAAAATAAGCTTTATTTTCATCCTGTCGTTAAGCATACTACTGTTTAACACACAATGCGATAAAATCGAAAAACCGTATTCGGAAAAAGGAAATGAACTCGATACTCCTGCTTTTCCGGCTTTGCAAAATGTAATGCAAAAATATATCTTAGAAGACTTCACCGGTCATCTCTGTGTGAACTGTCCACAAGCGCATGTCATTGCCGATGAAATGAAAACCGTACTTGGCGATACCTTAATCGTACTGGCCATACATTCGGGTAATTATGCCAAACCGCAAATAGCTCCTTATGAAGCCGATTACCGTACGGAAATGGGTAATCTCATCAGTCAGGCTTTTCAAATAAACGCATGGCCGGCAGGTATGATAAGCCGTAAAGATTTTAACGGTAATCGCGTATTGAGTCGAACGGCCTGGAAATCGAGCATGGCAAGCATAGTACGTCAAGTACCTACTTTGGCTTTACAAATCCTAACAAGCGATCCGTCGGAAGATTCCATCAACGTATTTGTAAAAACCACCTTTTTGACCCCTACCGACAAGAACTTACGCCTCTATGTCGTATTAAGCGAAAGCGGCATTATTTCGGCTCAAAAGAACAACTCATCGACGGTGGGTACTACACCCGAAATATTGAATTACGAGCATAAACACATGCTACGTACTCATATTACTCCCACAGAAGGCAATATCATCGCCACCATGGGTACTCCCGTTCAGGCAAATGACACACTCATCAAGGGATATACATTATACCTCAAGAATAAACCTTGGAAGTTGGAGAACTGCTCGGTTATTGCCTTTATCAGTGATAACGACACCCAAGATATACTCCAAGTCGAAGAAATGGAATTGTAAATGGTAGAGACGTAGCATGCTACGTCTCTACAGGTATTTAAACCAACATTTTTTATGTTGTTTTAATTGAAATGTGTCGACTTGTATCCAATTGAATATTTGATAATTACAAACTTTTTCTAGGGTAAAAAGAGCTCTATATGCTAATTGCGATGTTTGTGATTTCTATCTTTCAGTTCATTACCTCATCACCTGCACTTTTCGTGTAAACGCCCCCTTATCCGTATATATTTTAATAAAATACATACCGTTATCTAAATCATCAACAGATATGCTTGTGCGTGTATCGTTTACAGCAGTTCGTTTCACTTCCTTGCCCATAACGTCAAACATCCTTATTTCATTTATTATAATATCTTTACTGTATATGCTTAGTTTTTCGGAAGTGGGATTGGGGTAAAGGGTGACATTCTTGTCGATAGAAACACCGCTCATACCACTTCCTTTTAAGACTTTAACATAAAATTCTTTGTGCAGTTCTCCAAGGGAAACGGTCAAAACAACAAGCGTATCTTTATCAATCGGATAGACTTTTGCATTTTCTCCTTCAATGCGAATAATATCGCCGGCACTTGACGACCATGAAACATCATATAAAGGAGATACCTTAAAATCGTTTTTTATGTGATTAGCAGCCTGCTCACCGAGGAAAATAGGAATAACCGAAAGCAGAGAGGCTTGACGGAAGATACTATCGGAATGATTGACAAATACATCCAATTGAGGATACAAACCTTCTTCATATACCCATTTTGTCGGATACATACCCACGCTATCTTGTAAACCGAATGAATTGCCTGTTGTCATTTCTTCGGTGAAAAGACCTGTAACCTGACCGGTTGCCATATTGGATCCGACATCATCATAGACCCCTATATTATTATCCATAAAAGTATTATTTATCGTTGAATAATCACCAAGAAATCCTGCAATGTTCCCTTTATAATAACCTTTTTCGGATATATATGTTGCTGCATAACAACTTATCAAAAAACAATCTCCTCCGCCAACCATACCTCCACAAAAATTTAAATCTTCAATTTTACCTCCCGTTATATAGTTGTTTTCCATTTTACTTTTGCTTATATTACCCATTAAACCACCGACTGAAGTAAGCCATTGGCTTGGTTCCCTGCAACCTGTAGCAGACGCTATGACAAAATTATTTTCAATCGTATCTTCCTGTGAATCGCCTATCAATCCTCCGACAATGGAGTTTGTCCCTTTTACTTTTCCAATAAAAAAATTATTACAAACAATTGACAAAACAGAATATCCTATTAAGCCGCCAACTTCACTATTTCCATTAATATCGGCTATTACATGACAATTAACAATTCTTGATTTGAAAGGATAACCAATTATTCCTCCGACAGACTCAATTTTTCCACCTTCAATTTTCCCATAAAACGCGGAATGTATAATTTCCGAAGTATTTGCCCGTCCAATGATTCCCCCAATACAATCAAAGGATAATTTTAATAAAAGATTTGATTCGACACGACAATTACATACTATACTGTTTTTTGCATATCCGGTTAAGCAACCGCAATTAAACAGATTATCATAATCACTGTTATTATACAAATCAAAAGTAACGTTACTTACCGACAGATTTTGTATGCAAGCGCTGTCAATGCTGCCAAATAAACCAAATCCAAAAGTATCTGTAACATTCTTGTTAATATGTATGTTGACTATGTTTTTATCGTTTCCATTAAACAATCCTGAAAAACTCTTATAAATAATTTCAGATCCTGTTACACCAAAATATCCTATTGGCATCCAATTGAAGGGAGTTTCCAATTCTCCGCCAAGGTCTAAATCGTTCATAAGTTCAATGGTTTTACCTTTTAATGCATTGCCGTTATTTACCATCACTGCCAATCCCGCCAATTGCTCTGCAGTCGTGATTTCAAAAAACGTATCGGTGGTATTATACCATGTTGTGTCGGCAGTACCGTCCCACATATCCATAGTTTGCGCATGAGTTATTACCATGAAACTCATGATAAAAGGGATTGCTATTATTTTATTCATTAGTATTGATTTTTAATTATAAATAAAAAGACTTCCATCTTTCAGGAAGTCTTTACAAAATTATTCTTCAAGTGAAAAATAAGACCCTTTTGCTATTTCATTGTTATTGACGTATATAACATTTGCCTGAAATATTATAAGACTTGAGGTAATCCCGCCAATAAAGTAGCTACCGGCAGACTCTATTTGACTACCTCCTTTACACTTACAATCACCCATTTGATATGTACATATGTATTTAGTTACTCCATCAATAGTCGGCAAAGGGCTTCTAAGACATGCTCCAGAAGTAAATGGCTCACACTCACAATATATTTCAATAACAGGAGGGGTGGGAGGTATAATCCGACCAGGATCAGAAGGCGAAGGAGGAAAGCCAGGTGATGGTTCTCCACGGAAAATCCAAGCAGAAAAATATTTGTCATAAGGATTTAATCCATAAGCTAATGTACTATCTTCGTTATAAGTAATCGGATATTCATCATTTGGATCATAAATAATAACGTAATAATTATCATCTTCAACGGCTTCACATAATGTATATGTGAAATGAACCGTATCATTTTGATATGCACATACAGCATCTATAGCGACATTGTCAGTTAACAATGCTCGAAATGAAAATTGTGTTGGATTATCTTTTTGAACTAGTTTACTGCTATTTTTATCTACTTCTTTTAATTCTTTTTGACAGGCTAAAAAGATTCCTATGCCTATGGCTGCAGCACCGACTGCAGCAAGTATAAATTTATATAGTTTCATCTTAATTAATTTTA
>DHTG01000072.1:0-486 GCA_002411545.1 Bacteroidales bacterium UBA5266
CCAGCTACTTGCCATGGGTTGGGGCGATAAAGGTTTTTATCTTGACACTCCTAGCTGGGCCGATTTGAAATTTTCAACAGCATTTAAAGCTGTTTTCGGTATAAACACAGCCGCCATTCATGCAACGTATTACAAGGAACTGAAAGAAAACGAACTTTGTAAGAAAATAGAAATCAGCAAGGAACAATATAAAGATTTAGTGGCGTATATCCAAAAAAGTTTTTTAACCAACGACAAGGGTGATTATATAAACATTGTTACCGATGCCAATTACGGGATGAACGATGCCTTTTACGAAGGAAAAGGAAGGTTCAATATGTTTCGCACCTGCAATGCATGGACCAACCGTTCGTTAAAAGCGTGCGGACAAAGGGCCTGCGTATGGACACCCTTCGACAAAGGAATTTTTTATCATTATAAATAAATGTAAGAACATGACATTTGCGCATTGCAATCCCTTTGCGGGACATGACATGTTGTTGGGAC
>DHTG01000072.1:658-11913 GCA_002411545.1 Bacteroidales bacterium UBA5266
CATGTTGTTGGGACATGACATGTCATGTCCCAACATTAATATATACCACATTTATTCGTTGCTTTGGCATAATGCTTTAACGGGTGGTAAACCCGTATAGGTTCCTTCCTGTATGGCTTTCAATACGGCACCTCCTCCTGTAAATATATAATAATTGGGATTATCGAGGGCTAAGATATACAATCCCGGCAACAAACGTTTTAATTCTTGCAAAGTATCCCCCCCTCCGTACAATTTTACGGCTTCGGTATTTTTGTCTATTAATTCGTCAAGGGCAATGGTTCCTTCGTTGAAATGAGGCATATAGCCCATAACCGCATTGACAAATACAGTATGTGCCTGATGAAACACACGGGATACATTTTCTTCTTGAAAGGAAGCTTTGGCGATGTCGAGCACATAGTTCAATTTGCTGCCTCGGGCTAAGGTACGTATATCTAATATCCTGTATTTTCCTTCTTCTTTTGATTCTTGCGTATCGGACGATACAATATAAGGCAGTTCTATCAATTTATTCGCATAAGAGGCTGCAAAATCAACAAACTCTTTGGCTTTTTTTACTTCTTCTTCATCAATGCCTTTGATATCGAAACCATATTTAGCACATAAATAAGCGTTATAGATAAGTCCGCCCAATATCAGGTAGTCGGCTTCTTTCAACAACACCTGCAAGGAATCCACTTTGGTATCGAATTTAGCACCGGCCACTACAGCTACGAAAGGTCGCTTGGGATTATAAATACGGTCGAGGTTTTGCAATTCTTTTTGCATTAAAAAACCGGCAAATGAAGGCAAGTATTTCGTAATACCGACCGTTGAAGCATGGGCTTGCCATGAACCAAAAGCATCATTGACAAATACATCCGCTAATCCCGCTAATTGATATGCAAATTTATCACTTTCGCTGCCTTTGGCTTCTTCACCGGCAAACCAACGGGTGTTGGGAAGGTAAATGCCGTCAATTTTATCTTCTTTTAAATCTTTAATCAAATGATTGATAGAGGTAGCTATATGGGTAATTCCCTTCTGTGGGTCGGCTTCGAACTCCGGTATTCCGAAAGCAATATGCAACTTTGAATGCAAATAATCAACGATGGGTCGTATAGAAGTTTCGTCGCTTATTTTTATCTGTCCGGTTTTTTTATCTTTGGGACGACCTACATGGGTCATCAATATCAGCTTACCGCCTTTAGCGATGATATAAAACAAGGTTCCCAACGTAGCATCGATACGATAAGGATCATGTATGAAACCCTTTTTTACCACATTATGATCGACACGTACCAATACAATTTTATTTTTAATGTCGGCGTCTTGTAACAACTTAAATTTTATCTCTTTCATATATTCTAAACTAATATCAGGCTTTAACACTACTAAGTTCTTCTATGCTTTGCAATTTGTTTTTATCGTCATACTTTTCCGTTTTCACATGACCTATGCCTTCGGCAAACCACATGATATGGGTTTCTTTGATTTGATTACCTATAGGTGGCGTAATGATAACAGTATGTGTGGTTTTATAACAGATATAGGTTCCGGCTAATACTTTGATTGTTTCTTTTGCCAGGACTTTCCTTTGGGTTAACTTCACCTTCGTTTGCATCACACTGCTGGCAAAACTCATGCTCAATACAACTTCGACATCCGGCCAAGTTTGTCCGGTGCTTAAGGTTGCCGGAATACTATTGGGCTTACCCGTAATTTTCATATTAGCTTGTAAATAAGGAGCAAACATAAGTTTGGGATCAAGTATGATTTTGCCTCCCTTAATGTTTACATCAAATGCCATAGATTCGCTGGTAGGATTCTTCTGAGCATTCAAGGTTTGTATTACCACTTTTACCATTTTATTATCCGTAGTACCGCTCACATCTTTTACTTTCATGGAAGTGTATGATTGGACTTTTTTTTGTGCATTCAAAGTAGTATATTCCAGTTGCATGCCTTTTTTAACCGGATAAAAAACAGCTTGCGACAAAGCTGAAACATAGACTAACGATAGTAGTCCTATAAAAAACATTTTTTTTATATCATATAATCTATACGATTTCTTATTTCTTTTGAGCTTCTCCATTGGCTTTCATGTTTATGCTTACCGAATATCCGAAAAGTGATTGAGCATATTTATACGTATAATCATACGTAAACAAACCATCATCAAAAGTCCCTTTCATGTTGTATACTTTCACACTCACTTGAATATTTTCATAACCCAACCCTATATCAAAAGAATCGAAAACCACTTCCTTTTTATTGACAATGCCTGTAGTTTGAAATTGTTCCTTATCATTGCCGGCAATTTGTTTCAATATAATTTGATTCTTCTTATTGCCTTTGGTGATTTCAAAGATGACACTCTTATTCTCAGGAGGAATGGCTTCGGAAATCTCATCATATTCGGGTATGACAAGTTTATAGGTTCCACTGTTTGTGGTTACTCCTTCGTATGTTCCGACAAGGGGTTTCACTTTACTACAAGCCGAAAAACCGGCAAGCAATAATATAACAAGCAAATAAAAACTCTGTTTATACATTGATTTCATAACATTTTTCATTAAAAACAACAAACGAATACATTTTTATACTGCAAAAGTACATGAAAATTATCTTGATTTTTGATTTTTTTTTATATTTTATCAAACGAACATGCTCCGTCGGTATGTATATATACCAAAAACGCTTCCACCTGTTGACGACCGGTTTGTTTCAACAAATCTACATAGTGATTCAGCTGCCTACTATGTGAAATTTCTTTATTCCCTGTTTTAAAATCAAGAACAACACTTCGCTCTCCATCTGTCACCAGGCGGTCGATGCGAAAACTTTGTGCTTCGGCATCGAGCAATTCCACTTCAGTTTTGACAATTGCCGCTTCACTTCCAAAAAAAATACCTTTCGTATCGGGCTGACACAAATTATCGACTACCCTTTGCAAAATGATTTTTTCTGCATCTCGCAAAGCAGGGTTAAGTTGTATTTGATTTTTAACGCCATCCACATCCTTTTCGGTTTTCAGCATAGCCACATAGGTATGTAACGCATTTCCCCAGCGTATTTCGTCGCTATCGGCTACTATATCAGATACTAATTCAGGTGATGCGATAATATCTTGGGCTAGTGTCGACACAAGGTGTACTTCCTCCGGGTTTTTCTTGCTTTTTTCACATCTTTCAAACAAACCTTGTTTATATATAACATCACCATAAGTCCCTGTTTTATATAACTGATTATGTATTCTAAAATAACTTGTAAGCGGTGATTTTTCGTCATCTTGGCTTATCAGATACAAACGCTCTTTTGCGCGGGTAAAAGCTACATATTCCACATTGATATTGTCTAACTCCTGTAATTTAATTTCTTCTTTATATAAACTTTCATAGGCTGTATTTTCTAATGAACGGCTTAATTTAACATAAGCTACATCCATAGGATATTCATCCTTGTTTACATAAATCCACGCATAGGCATCATTATGTGATTGAGTGTTATGCTGGGGATAAATCACAACAGGAAACTCCAACCCTTTGGCTTTGTGTATACTCATTACATTCACAGCATTCATTCCTTCGGGATTGCTAAGGGAAAAGTCGTCTCCATGTTCTTCCCAATATTCAAGGAAGTGCATGTATTGTTTACTCATATTCATTTGATATTGCAACACGACTCCAACAAATGCCATTACAAAAGGATTGTTCTTAGCATCAAGATTAAATATACGAATGATGTGTTCAACTAATTCATATGCATTCAGGTGGGTAAAATCGGCGGCTTGGAAAGAAAAACCGAGTTTGGATAAAGTAGCTGTAAAATCATGTTCGTTATGAACTGCCTGCACGTAATGTTCGAGCGAAAGTTTTTTTTGTTTGCTAATATAATGCAACATATTAACACGTGCTAAGGTATTTTCCGGTGTATAGACCGTTGATAAGCATGCTGTCAAGAAAGCAACATCTTCATCATATACTAATAAAAGCGAATCGAGAGAGATGACCGCTATGCCGTTTTCCGAGAGTATTTTCGTAATATATGCTCCTAAATCGTTTTTACGAGTCAATATGGCGATGTCGGATAAGGCATAGCCATCGGATAACACTTGTTTGATAATCTGCTCGCAAACTTGGGTTAGGTATTCCTGATAGGTAAAGTCGCCTAATTGCTCTTTCTTAATAGCATACAGACAAACGCCTCCTCCGCTATGTTCCGCTTTAAAGGATTGCTTTACATCCTTGTACATATCAAAAACATAGGAGTCTTTTGCTTCTCTATCTTTGCGTATATATTCAAAATAATTGTTGTTAAACTCCACTATCTCTTTTTTTGAGCGATAGTTCATACTCAGGTTTATTTCTTGAAAATGTTCTTTTAATTTGTTTTCTCTTTCTTTCAAAAGCAACCTTTTATCACTGCCGGTTATGGCCGGCAATACATGAAACTGACGGACATCACCTCCCCTGAACCGATACACTGCTTGTTTTACATCACCGAAAACAGCCGCAAGACCGGTCTGCCCTGTAAATGTTTCGGCCGATAAGGCTTCCGTAATCAATGGTAAAAGATTTTGCCATTGCAAAATGGAAGTGTCTTGAAATTCATCAATAAAAAAATATTTATAGCGTTCACCCAGACGTTCGTAGATATAAGGAATCGCTTCTTGCTGTACTATTTTCGCTATGTATTGATTGCTTTCGCTGATATACATACTTTGATCCTCCTGCTTGATAGTATCCAATATTTCCTTTAATTGATGCAACAAAGAAATGGCATATATGGAATTTTTTATGGCATTGCATATTTGATATTTTGTATTATGGTTTTGATAATACTGTTGTATATCCTGATAATATTCGATTAAGCGAGGAGCTAAGGTTTCGATGTTTTGTTTTATAACAGGCTCAGTTGCTTTAGATGTCCATTTATTTTCGTAAACGCTATCCTCCACGAATTTATTTTTGGTTACGACACTCATACCCGTACGAGCAATCTTTTGAAACCAATACCCTATGCCTTTTTTAGCCTGATAAAAATCATCCAATGAAACATCATGCATTTGAATATAATCGACGGCAATTTGTGCCTTTTGCTTCATCGCAGCATCCATATTGTTTATGATTTGATCGAGCTCTTTTCTAATCTGACTAAAATCATGGAGGGTGTATTTTCGTAGACATGCCAAAGCTTCCATGGAATTTTCTTTATAAATCTCTTTGCCTTTTTGCAATAAATCGTTATCGATTTTCCAATTTTTATTAGAATCCATACGGCTATAAGCATAATGGATAATAGTATGGTCAAGGTCATTGTCATGACCCAATTTGGAAAGCAAAATATCGACGGCTTGTTTCATCAGCAAGTCAGCATCCAAGGATAAGGTATGATTCAGAGGCAACTTTAAGTCAACGGAAAACGTACGTATGATACGCTCAAAGAGACTATCAATGGTTAGAATAGAAAAGTTGCTGTAATCGTGATGTATTAACTTTAATAACTCGGCAGCATAAGCAGCAATTTCTGTAGGATTATGTGTTCCAGTAAAGTGCACCATAAGTTCTTCATCCTCACCTTTGGATAAAACATTGAGGAAATACAATATACGCGTTTTCATTTCCGACACGGCTTTGTTCGTAAAGGTAATACCCAATATCTTACGATATACATACTTATCCTGAGCAAAATGTCTAAAACAAATACTGAGATAGGTTTTGGCTAAGTTAAACGTTTTACCCGAACCGGCCGATGCTTTGTAAACAAGAAAGGAAGAAGGCTGTGTGACAGTATTCATATGCGTTTGAATTATGTATGCAAAAATACACGAATTTCTTTTCCAATTGACATAAAAAAAATGCTATCTTTGTTCCCTGATTTATAACAGAACTTCATATGCACAACACAGCGACAACAAGCATCCACGTAGTTTCAAAGGACGTGCTTACAGGCAAAGGGAAAGGCCTCGTTTTTTATCATGGATTTGGCCTGACTCCTTGGGGTTTATGTTTTATGGTTTATTGCGAACATGGGATATGTCATTTGCAGTTTACTGACATCCCCGACGAAACATGTCTTAAGGCATTGCAGAAACAATTTTCGGCAGCAAGCTTTATCTCCAACAACGACCATATCCAAAACCAACTAAACGAAATCTTTAGTGATAGACCCAATCAGACTTACTCCCTTTATGTGCAAGGCACTCCTTTTCAAGTAAAGGTATGGCAAAGTTTGGTTGAAGTAGCTTTCGGCACCTTAATTTCTTACGAAAGTTTGGCTAAACAAACAGGATTTCCGCAAGCGGTACGAGCTGTAGCTTCGGCGGTGGCACGCAATCCCGTTGCCTATCTGATTCCCTGCCATCGTATCATCCGTAAGAACGGCCATATAGGACAGTATCGCTGGGGCGAAGACATCAAAAAAGCCCTCATCGCTTGGGAAGCCAACAAGGTTTCGTAATTGGCATCCATTTCTTTTGTTTGCAGCCAAGATTTTATTACACATCCAATACCAAACCTTCTTCGGCGGCAATGGTAGCCGGAAAAATGGCACGTGCTTCTTGCAATAAAGGCTCCAAAGATGCATAGCGTGCAGAATAATGGCCTATGAGTAACGCTTTCACATTCGCTGCTTTAGCAATGGTAGCCGCTTCGGAAGCAGTGGCATGTAATTTATCACGGGCTACATCTTTCATATTATCCATAAAAGTAGCTTCATGGTAAAGCAAATCTACCCCTTGAATATAGGGAAGTATGCTTTCGGTATAGACCGTATCGGAACAATAGGCGAAACTTTTCGGTTGATAGCTTGAAGGAGTAGTAATCATTTGGTTTTCGATATGATTACCTGTCCCATCCACAAAATCCTCTCCGGCTTTCAGGCGTTGAATCCATTCCACACTCGGGTTGTAGTCAGCAATAAAATCTTTCTTTAGATTTCGATTTTTTGATTTCTCTCTAAACACAAATCCATTGGTTGGAATACTATGAATTAGAGGAAAAGTTTCAACTTTTATTTCATCATCTTCGTAAATCAGGGCATGTTTATGGGATTTGATGGTATGAAAACATAGCGGATAGGACAAAGTAGTATTGCCTGCTTTCATTTGCAAATCAATGATCTTTTTTAATACGGCATGTCCGTACACATGGATAGGTTCTGTTCGTCCGAACAAATGCAAGGAGGAAAGCAAGCCAATGAGTCCGAAGTAATGGTCGCCATGCAAATGACTAATAAACACGCGACTTATTTTTTGCATGCGGATTCCATAGGGTTTTAATTGCATTTGTGCCCCTTCGCTACAATCGACCAAGAAAAACTCATTTTCTTTTTTCAAGGCGAAAGCACTGGATATACGTTGCCCGATCGGTGTTGCCGAACCACAACCTATAACATATAACTTCAAGGACATCTCTATCTCTTATTTTAGATCTTTATTTCCGGATTTGGAATTAAGATTTTCTGATTCATCCTCCTTAATCACTTGTGCTCTTTCATCTGCAGGTTGTTTTTCTTTGCCGAGATAATCGGGCAATTTCATCCCTGCCATATTAAACAAATCATTCATAGGAGGCACCGCACTCATTAAACCGGAGACAAAGTTTGCAGTTGTTGTTTTATCGCCCTTGCCATTATTTCCGTCCCAAACAGTAATTTTATCAATCTTAAGGTTTTTAATCGCTTCGACCTGTGTTTTGACTAATTCAGGAAGTTTTTCGGCAATCAAGTAAGTAACGGCATTTTTCGTATCTCCACCGGCAGCTTGTACCAATTGTTTATAGCCTTCGGCTTGCTTGGAAAGGATTTCATACATCCCTTTTCCTTCGGCTTCCATTTTGGCAAAAATAGCATCGGCTTCCCCTTTGGCTCTTCTTCGGTAGGTTTCGGCTTCGGCTTCGGCATCGATAATGGCTTTTTCTTTATCGATTTCGGCTTTTACGACTACATTGGCTTTCTGGGTGGCTTTTTCTCTATCGGCACGTGTTAATTCAGCCTGACGTTCTGCCTCATAAGCCTCTTGTAAGGCCTTAGCCTGTTGTACTTTTTCCGCAGCAACGGCCTTTCTCATCGCTTCGGCTTCACGCTCTCTTCGTTCAGCGTCCGAATTAGCAATCACAATTTTAGATTGATTTTCTCCCGAAACAGCCGTTGCATTGGCATCGGCCGTACGAATACGTGTATCTCTGACTGTCTCGGCTATGCGAATATCTTTATCTCGATTCGCTTCGGCTTTTCCGATTTCACCAAAACGTTCCTGTTCGGCAACACTCTTTTTCGCTTCATTGATAGCTTTGGCAGCGGCCTCTTTTCCCAAGGCTTCTATATAACCGGACTCATCGCGTATATCTGTAACATTCACATTAATAAGCTTTAAGCCAATCTTTCGCATTTCCTGCTCCACATTCTGGCTGATGTTAATCAAAAACTTATCCCTATCAGCATTGATTTCTTCGATATCCATGGTAGCTATGACCAAACGCAATTGTCCGAAAAGAATGTCTTTGGCTAACTCTTGGATTTGTTCGGATTTCAAGCCCAATAAACGTTCGGCGGCATTGGTCATATTATCCGGTTCGGTAGATATCCCTACGGTGAAACGACAGGGAACATCAACACGTATATTCTGACGACTCAAGGCATTGGTCAGATTACATTCAATAGATATGGGCGTTAAATCTAAAAAAGCATAATTTTGAAAGACCGGCCAAATAAAGGCAGCCCCTCCGTGTATACACTTTCCTGAACTATGCCCTCCCCCTGCATTTTTTCCAGTTTTACCATAAACTACCAATATTTTATCCGAAGGACAACGTTTGTAACGACTTAAAATGGCCGCAAATGTGATAAAAAATACGGCAACAACAATTATTATTAATGTAGTAAGACCCATAATGATTATTATTTATATGTTTAATTTAATTATATTTTTCTACCAATAGTAAATTCCCTTCCAATACTTCTTTCACCTTGACAATATTGCCTGTTTTCAACGCCTCTCCATCGGTCATGGCATCGTATTCTCTGACACTATTCTGCACGCTTAATTGCACCTTCCCCTTTCCTTCTTTATGTGCCGGAATGGGAATATAAACACTGGCGGTCAATCCGATGGTTTGTGTAATGGAAATATTTCCACTCTCCTCCATCTTGCTTAAGGCTACAAAGATAAACATAACCCCCGCAACTACAAAAAGACCCACTAAAACAGATATGAAAATAATCCAAAACTGATTTTCGAGCATACCCGAAAAAACAATATAGGACCAACTGAATCCTAAGAAAAAATTAATGAAATTTCTAAACGTAAATAGCTGAAAAGGGGTCGAACTTACTTCACTTAAAGAAGGTTCGCCCATATCGCCCGAAAAGTCGGCATTGGCATCCATACCAATGAATGTCATAATCATCTGTATGACAAATATCAAACTAGTAGTCAGTGCTATTACCCATGCTATTTGAAGTGTTATATCCATTGAACTCCACCATGTTTCCATTTTATGTTATGATTAGGTTATCTATATTTTTTATCTTCGCAAAAGTAATCAATTTTAAACTATAAACCGATACTTTTATAGATTTTTTCATGCAATAGTACTATTGTATAATAAAAACTTAGGCTTTTAGATATAAATTTCCACCTTCATAAGCTTACTATCAGTATCACAATGATTCTACATAAAAAAATGAAGAAGAATAAGGGCATGCCTTGCGACAAAACAATTTCTTAAATTTTCCATACAAAGATCATCTTAAACGAACAAAGAAACTTCTTTATGTTTTCTCAAAAATAGTAATTTTTACTATTGATACAATTTAACTATAAAAAAAATAATTTCGGATATTTCTTCCATTTTTTCAGATGTATACTTATACGATTTTTAATATTTAGTAATTCCAACCTAATTATTTGCTGTTTTATTAAATTATATGCCATTGATTTTATGTTAAATAATAAATATTATTAATTTTTTTGTATAAAAACACAAAATATAAAAGAAAATGTATACTTTTGCTGGCGTAAATAAACACATATCATTAATTAAAAAAGTAAAAGAAAATGAAAAAAGTTTTTTTAGTGTTAGCTGCAGTAGTAACAGTAGTAAGTTTTAGTGCATGTAAAAAAACATGTACATGTACACCTTATGCATTAGGAGTTGCCGGAACAGCAGAAGAAGTTGAATTAACAAAAGATTTTGACAAATGTTCTGACATGTCAACAATTGTAGAGTATGAAGGTGAAAAAACTGGACTTGAATGTAAATAAACAACATGTAAGTAGCCAGATAAAGCATCATTAGCACTAATCTAATGGTGCTTTTTTTTAAAACGAAAACAGACTGAGAACATAGATAGCACATGCTTGCAACGGATAGAGGGATTTTATCACAATCTGAAATGCTATAAATCCTGTCTGAAAAAAGCCTGAAATCCCATATTTATTATACTATTTTAGGTATTTTTGCAGTCGAAATTCAGCGATTATTATTCCTTTAAAATTGATATGGAATTACAAGACTATATGATTAGATTAGGAGCTGCTTTGTTAGCAGGTGTACTGATTGGATTTGAAAGAGAATGGCGTTTGCGCAGTGCGGGACTGCTTACCAACACTTTGGTTGCGGTAGGTGCTTGTATTTATATTATGGCATCGGACATTATAAGTGCCGATGCTGTAAATGCGGACCCTTCGCGGGTATTAGGACAAATTGTTGCCGGTATCGGTTTTTTAGGTGCCGGTGTGATTATGCGCGATGGCGTAAACATCCATGGTTTAAACTCGGCGGCTACCATATGGTGTTCGGCTGCCGTGGGAACCTTGGCGGGATTTCACCTGCTACAAGAAGCCTTTATCGCTGCCGGAGTCATTATTACGGCTAATTTATGCATACGTCCCATTGCCGGGGCTATTAGCAAAATGTCGGCAAGTAAGAAATTCGTCAAAAACGGACGTTTATTAAAAGTCTTTATTGAAGAAAAAAACGAAGCCGGCATACGTGCAAAAATCATGGAAATGTTGCAATCATATCCCAATCTTAAATTAAAATCATTTTACGTAACGCAATCCAACGCTTTTACCCATACCTTGGAAATCAATTGCGAATTTCTCTACACCGCACAAGACGATTTCGAGCAATTCTTTTACGAAGTCTCTAAAATCCCCGACATAATCAAAACACAGCAAGATTGTATTATAACCGGAAACATATAGCTGTTCAAAGGTATTATAAACTACCTATCAATCCTTATTTTATTACTTTTTTTCATTTTTT
>DHTG01000072.1:12081-13322 GCA_002411545.1 Bacteroidales bacterium UBA5266
TTTTTTTTGTCGTTACTTCTTTGGGTTTTGAAATGCCGAAGAACACGGTTAACACAGGCATACACCCCGTTAATATTAAAGCAACGATTAAAATAATAAAGAAGATTTTTTTCATACAGCTGTTATTGAAAATTTGTTCCTTGTTATCATTATGAATTTATTTCTTATGCAAGCCACATTCCTTATGCTCATGTGATTTCCACCACCAACGTCCGGCACGCAGGACCTCGCCTGCTTTGACATAAAATTATATATCATCCTATGCCTATTTTAATCTGTGCAAATTTACATAAAAATAACTCACATCACAACTCATTAACATTAATTTTATCGTAAGTTTTTAATTATCAAATAAAATATAAAAAAAACACCCCACGCGCCAGAAAACTATATATAAAGATTTTTAACCTTACAAACCACCTTAATAGGGTATAATAATCAAAATTATTTTTTTATTGTAAAATCACTTGCATTGTATATGATTTTTTTTGTATTTTTGCGAAAAAAATTCAAAAGAAATGGTTTTTGATGAAAAAATAGCAGCAGAAATTATCGACAAATATGGTATTCCAAAAACAAAATTAGCTATATGGAGAAGTCGCAACGCAATCCCTAACAAATATTTTAAAGAAAATTTTTCCCCTATCCACGAACTATTGAAATCCTTCAATACTTTTGATATTGCCCATATACAAACTATCATTAATGCAAAAAAAATTAAACTATTGGCCATTAATGAGGAATGCCGTTTCAGCAAAAATAAGATTTATCGGGCTATACACCGACAAACCCGCTTAAACTACGATGAGGTGATGCAATTGATTTATGAGGGGAATAAATTAAAAAAATTAACCAAACAAGCCATAAATGCACTTTTGGATCGCGACAAAGATATTTTAATGGAATTCTTCAATCACAAAGCCCTTAATATTAAAGCTATCTTAAACGAAAACCAAACACTTATTAACAAAATCAAAAAATGCATCCATAGTAAAAAAACACCCTTCCCCTTTGAACACGCTTTTGAAATCGAAAAACAACTCAACATTTTTTTATTAGAAATAAAATTTATCATTATATTTTTATACTACCAATCCGAATTCGATCCTAAATACAACGAATAAAATTTCACTTAGCTCCCTGTACAGAATTATTCCACCACAAATTGCCTCCACTTAGCATTGCAATATTAACAAATAACAATATGTGATAATCTGTAGAAATCAGTGGGCAGCAAAAAA
>DHTG01000097.1:0-9900 GCA_002411545.1 Bacteroidales bacterium UBA5266
TATAGGCGAAAGGGCGCATTGAATTTTCCGTTTCCACGCATAGAATTGGTTTTGAGATATTTTAAAGAGTTTGCAAGCATGTTTCAAACCCATTAATGGAATAACAGAATCGATGGTTTCAATAATCCATCCCTTGTTTCTCCTTAAAAGTGTTTTAATTCCACGAACATTTTCAACAATTTTAATCCAAACAGAATGAATATAATATAAGCCTTTAGCAGCTTTGAGAAACGAATGATTAGACAAAAAGGTTTTAATAATTTCAAGTTTTCGTCGGAAAAGACAATGTCGGTTCCCTTTGCGTAAACTCTTTGTGTTCTCTGCGGTTAAAATTTGTCGCAAGTAGCAAGTCAACTCTCTGAAAAACTGACAACTGACAACTGACAATTTACGATTGAGGTTGCGATTCACGGGCTTAGGGTCGTATTTTGGTTGAAAGAAAAAACACGGAAATACGAAAACAAAGGATAAAATGTTATATTTTTGTAAAACTTAAAAAGTCTGTAAAAACATGAGAAGATCATTTTTTGTCAGTAGTATCAGCCATAACAATCGTACTGACATTTTTTTCTCGGAGCTTTTATTGCGCTTATTTTTACTTAATTAAATGTTTACAAATCAAAAAAAAACATTTAGATAATTAAACGTAAATGACTATAAATAAACAAATTTACGTTGTATATATAGACCTGTTTATATTGTTTAGCAATTAAAAAGATTGAAAGTGCCTCATTAAATATATCATACAATGAATAATTCACATGTTATTATTAATATAGGTCGGCAAGCCGGAAGTGGTGGCGTTGAAATAGGTAAGTTGCTTGCTCAAAAGATGCAAATAAAGTTTTACGATAAAGCCTTGATTAAATTAGCCGCTAAAGAGAGTGGTTTGGATTCGACCTATTTTGAAAAAGCCGATGAAAAACCAAGCAGTAATTTCTTTTATGCACTTACACATAATCTTTTTGGTTTCAATAATGAAACCGTATTAAGCAATAATGCCTTATTTCAAATGCAATCGGACGTTATTCGTAAACTGGCTTCTGAAAATTCCTGTGTCATTGTCGGACGTACTTCCGATTACATATTAAGAGATTTTAAAAATTGTATAAATATATTTATTCATGCACCTTTAGAAAGTAGGGTAGCCACTATCATAAAAAATAAGGGGATATCTGAACACCAAGCTCGGCATTTGATTAATACGATGGATAAAAAAAGAGCGAATTATTATAATTATTATACCAATAAACAATGGGGTTATGCCGAATCCTATCATTTATGTCTGGATTCCTCTGTATGGGGAACAGAAGGCTCGGTCGAATTTATCAAATTATTTGTTGAACAAAAATTAAAACTTAGCATCGTATGAAAGCAAAATATATTTACGGTTTGATTTTTTTTAGTGTATGTTCTTTTCAGACTTCCGCACAGGAATTGCTGCGTTGGGGCATAAAATTCGGTTTAGATATACCTAGTAATCAAAAAGATTTCACGGAAGTATGGACATACAAAAGTACCTTTAACTATAATATAGGATTTCAACTTCGAGTTGGAGGGCGTTTGTATGCTCATACAGGATTGGATTATCATATTAATAAATGTAAGTTGAATTTTATAGATTCAACAACACAGCTTCATAGCATTGAATTGGGTTATGTGTCTCTTCCATTGCAATTCGGATATCACTTGGTAGAAGGGCGTAACGTTTCCTTACGGTTTTTAACCGGACTACAATATCGGACGTTAGTACGTTTAACCAAAAATGATATTGGTTTATTGAAAAGCAACATGCAAATTCACAATATGGATTTGCTTGCCGGACTGGGACTTGATCTTTACTCCTTTACCTTCGATGTGGGTTATCGTAAAAGTTTTCAAGCCATTATTCCAAATTCCGAACATTATCGCGACATGTTGACGCTATCGCTTGGATTGATTTTTTAAAAACAGATGCTTTTTCTGTCAACAGCAATAATTTTTTTTGAAAAAATGGATGCTACTTGTTTCGATTAAAAATAATTTTATGGAATATATACGCCTGCATAATAAAATTTGATGTACTTTTGCATAGTTTTTAAATAAAAATTAACACATTGCAATGAGACCTGATTTTGAAAAGATATCATTTAAGACTCCTGCTAATTCAAGTACAAAAAAAGATTCTCTTCCTGCCGAAGAATGGACAACTGCCGAACAAATTCCATTAAAAACGGTATATTCGGCCAAAGATTTGGAAGACTTGGAGCATTTGCATTATGCCGCGGGTTTACCGCCTTTTTTGCGGGGTCCTTATTCTACGATGTATGTGATGAAACCATGGACTATACGTCAGTATGCCGGTTTTTCCACGGCAGAAGAGTCGAATGCTTTTTATCGTAGAAATTTGGCTGCCGGACAAAAAGGTTTGTCGATAGCCTTTGATTTAGCCACTCATCGCGGATACGACAGTGATCACAGCAGGGTAGTGGGTGATGTGGGTAAAGCCGGTGTTGCCGTTGATTCTATTTTAGATATGAAAATTCTTTTCGACCAAATACCTTTGGATAGAATGTCGGTGTCGATGACGATGAATGGAGCGGTACTGCCCATCATGGCTTTTTATATTGTAGCTGCCGAAGAACAAGGCGTGAGTATGGAAAAGCTCACCGGTACGATTCAAAACGATATTTTAAAGGAATTCATGGTCAGAAACACCTATATCTATCCACCGCTTCCTTCCATGAAAATCATAGCCGATATATTCGAATTTACGGCCAAACATATGCCTAAATTTAATTCAATCAGTATTTCAGGATATCATATGCAAGAAGCCGGTGCTACTGCCGATATAGAGTTGGCGTATACCTTGGCCGACGGTTTGGAATATATACGTGCCGGTTTAAATGCCGGAATGAACATTGATTCCTTCGCTCCTCGATTATCCTTTTTCTGGGGTATTGGAATGAATCATTTTATGGAAATTGCTAAAATGCGTGCCGCTCGTATGCTATGGGCAAAAATCGTGAAGCAGTTTAATCCTAAAAATCCGAAATCTTTGGCATTGCGAACGCACAGTCAAACCTCAGGATGGTCTTTAACTGAGCAAGATCCATTTAATAATGTAGCACGTACATGCATTGAAGCCATGGCTGCTGCCTTAGGTCATACTCAATCCTTACATACCAATGCTTTGGATGAAGCCATTGCTTTACCAACCGATTTTTCAGCTCGTATTGCCCGTAATACTCAAATATACCTGCAAGAAGAAACTCAGATATGTCGTGTGGTCGATCCTTGGGCCGGTTCGTATTATGTAGAGAAATTAACCGACGATATAGCTCACAAAGCGTGGAATCACATTCAAGAAATCGAAAAATTAGGAGGCATGGCCAAAGCCATAGAAACTGGTATTCCCAAAATGCGTATAGAAGAGGCTTCAGCACGTAAACAAGCTCGTATTGATTCCGGTGAAGATATTATTGTTGGAGTAAATAAATATCGTTTGGAACACGAAGATCCTATCGAAACCTTAGAAGTCGACAATACGGCTGTTCGTGAAGCACAACTAAAACGGTTGAAACAATTGCGTGCCAATAGAAATCAAGAGGAGGTAAATCAAGCTTTACAGCTTATTACCGAATGTGCCAAGACAGGGAATGGGAATCTTTTAGCCCTCTCGATTGAAGCAGCCCGCAAACGGGCATCTTTAGGTGAAATATCCATGGCCATGGAAGAAGTCTTTGGTCGTTATAAAGCAAAAATAAATCTTATATCAGGAGTGTATAGTTCAGAAACAAAAAATAAAGATAGCTTTAAGAAAGCGTGTGAATTAGCGGATCAATTTGCGGCTATCGAAGGACGTCGTCCACGTATTATGATAGCTAAAATGGGTCAAGACGGTCATGACCGCGGAGCTAAAGTCGTTGCAACAGCCTATGCTGACATAGGTTTTGATGTAGACATGGGTCCTTTGTTTCAAACCCCGGCTGAAGCTGCCAAGCAAGCCGTCGAAAATGACGTGCATTTTGTCGGCGTTTCATCCTTGGCTGCTGGTCATAAAACATTGGTTCCTCAAATTATCGATGAATTGAAGAAATTAGGACGTGAAGATATCATGGTTATTGTTGGAGGGGTAATTCCTCCGCAAGATTATGATTTCTTGTATAAAGCAGGTGCTGTTGCTATTTTCGGACCCGGTTCCGTTATCAGCGATTGTGCCGTTATCATGCTTAATTTACTGATTGAAGCACGGAGTTAATCCAAGTTTACTATTTTAATGATTTAATATGTCAACTATATCCAAATCAGCAGGGAAAATCACGACCCATATTTTGCAAAAAATGAAGAACAACCAAGAAAAAATCGTTATGCTGACTGCATACGATTATTCCATGGCTCGTTTGTTGGAAATGGTAGGTATGGAAATTATCTTGGTAGGCGATTCGGCCGCTAATGTAATGGCCGGATTTAAAACCACTTTACCCATAACCCTTGATCATATGATCTATCATGCTTCCTCGGTAGTACGTGCTGTTGAGCGTGCCTTGGTGGTGGTTGATTTACCCTTTGGTACCTATCAAGGCGATTCCAAGGAAGCATTGCATTCTGCCATACGCATTATGAAAGAATCCGGTGCTGATGCCGTGAAACTGGAAGGAGGAAAAGAAATTGTTGAAAGCATTGACCGCATCCTTACAGCCGGTATTCCGGTAATGGGACATCTCGGCCTTACTCCACAATCAATCAATAAATTCGGTACATATGCCGTACGTGCTATTGAAGAAGAAGAAGCGAATCGATTGTTGGAAGATGCTCTCTTGCTTGAGAAGACGGGTTGTTTTGGCATTGTTTTGGAGAAAATCCCCGCTTCATTAGCTGCTAAAGTTACTAAATCGCTTAAAATTCCCATCATCGGTATAGGAGCAGGACATGATGTAGATGGACAAGTATTGGTTTTACATGATATGCTTGGTATTACTCAACAGTTTTCACCACGCTTCTTGCGTCGTTATCATAACCTTAGCGCCGAAATAACCACTGCTCTCGAACGTTATATTCATGATGTGAAATCGTTGGATTTTCCCAATGATAAAGAACAATATTAACTAGTTTTTTTGTAGTTACTTTTTTTTAATCTTTATTTATTCCCGGTATTTTTAATCTTTTCAATAATTTGTATGGTCTGTTTGGCTGCTTTTACATCGTGTACGCGTACTATCTGTATTCCTTGCATAAGAGCATACGATTCAGCGGCTAAAGTGGCATAAAGAGCTTCTTCCGGACTAATGTTCAAATATTTCCAAAACATGGTTTTACGTGATAAAGCCAACACTATAGGGCAATCTAATAAGCTAAAAGTTTTAATATTACGCAATAGTTCATAGTTCTGATCGATGGTTTTCCCGAATCCGAAACCTACATCTATCCATACATCCGATACGTTTAAAGCATAAAGTTCTTGTAAACGTTTACTCAAGTATTTGAAAATATCTTTCACTACATCTTCGTAATGAGTGTATTGTTGCATAAGTTGAGGTCTGGCACTTGTATGCATTAAAACGTAGGGCACTTTCAAAGCAGCTACGGTAGCAAACATCTCTGTGTCGAATTCGCCGCCTGAAATATCGTTGATGATGCAAGCTCCTACATCGACGGCTGATTTGGCTACTTTCGAACGCCAGGTGTCGACCGAGATAATCGTATCGGGAAAATGCTTTACAATGTTAGTTATAACCTCTTTGACTCGTTTTAGTTCTTCTTCTTCGGGTAATTCCAGGGCATTGGGACGTGTTGACATGGCTCCTATATCGATGATATCGGCTTGTTCATTCAGCATTTGCTCTACCCGAGCCAGGTATTTTTTTTCATCTCCAAAATATCGTCCACCGTCATAAAATGAATCTTCAGTAACATTGAGAATTCCCATCACTAAAGGATGTTCCAAGGAGAGAAGCTTTCCTTTGCAGTTGAGGGTATGATTCATCGTTAATGATTTATTTTGTGATCAATAGCTGCTTTTACAAAATGTTCGAACAAGGGATGATGTTTGGCAACGGTACTTTTATACTCGGGATGAAATTGTACGCCGATAAACCACGGATGATCGGATAATTCCATAATCTCCACCAAATTTTGATTGCGGTTCATGCCGGAAGCAATCATGCCGTTGCATTCGAATTCGCTTACATATTTGTTATTGAATTCGTAGCGATGGCGGTGACGTTCAAAGATGTGTTGTTGTCCATAAATGCTCATGACTTTGCTGCCTTCTTTCAATTCGCAAGGATATGAGCCTAAACGCATAGTTCCTCCGGAATCACAAACGTGTTTTTGTTCTTCCATAATGTCAATCACAGGATATGTCGTATGGGGATTCATTTCGGTTGAATGAGCATCTTTATATCCTAATACGTTGCGAGCAAATTCGATGACGGCACATTGCATGCCCAAGCATATGCCGAAAAAGGGCACTTTATGTATGCGTGCATATTTTATGGCAGTAATCTTACCTTCTATGCCTCTTTCCCCAAAACCGGGAGCTACTAAGATGCCGTGTAAATGATGTAGCTTTTCATCTACATTGTTTTCGTCAATTTCTTCGGAGTGGATATATTCAAGTTTTACTTTACATTCATTGCTGACACCTCCATGAATAAATGCTTCACCAATAGATTTATATGCATCGTGTAGTTCTACATATTTTCCGATAAGACCAATGGTAACAGAGGTTTTGGGATATTTAAGTTTATATAAGAAATCTTTCCAATAGTCTAAATTAGGTTCAGTAGTTAAAGGAATATGCATCAAAGAAAGGACTTCTCTATCCAAACCTTCTTTATACATCAACAAGGGGATGTCATAAATGGAGCTTACGTCTATGGATTGCATGACACAATTAGGTTTTACGTTGCAAAACAAGGCGATTTTACGACGTAATATTTCGTTGAGTTCGTATTCGGTACGGCATACAATGATATCGGGTTGTACTCCTTGTTCCAAGAGCGATTTAACGGAATGTTGAGTGGGTTTGGTTTTTAATTCACCCGTAGCTTTTAAATATGGAACAAGGGTTAAATGTATGGTTACGCATTTATTTCCCAATTCCCAACGCAATTGACGTATGGCTTCAATGAAAGGAAAAGATTCGATATCACCAACGGTACCTCCAATTTCGGTAATCACAAAATCATAATTTCCATTATCGCCTAACAGCTTGATATGTGTTTGTATTTCGTCGGTAATATGTGGTACTACTTGTACGGTTTGGCCTAAAAAGTCGCCCCTGCGTTCTTTTTCAATCACATCTTTATAAATACGTCCGGTTGTAATATTGTTTGCCTGCGAAGTAGGCACATTTAAGAAACGCTCGTAGTGTCCTAAATCCAAGTCGGTTTCAGCTCCGTCTTCGGTAACATAACATTCTCCGTGTTCATAAGGATTTAACGTGCCGGGATCTATATTGATATATGGATCTAATTTTTGAATGGTTACATTATATCCCCTTGCTTTTAGTAAAGTAGCCAAGGAAGATGAAATAATCCCTTTACCTAAGGAAGAAGCAACACCACCCGTAACAAAAACATATCGTGTTTCCATAAATAATTAAAAAAACTAATCATTAAATAATTTGTTGTGAGCAAAAGTACTAAATTATGCTATACTAAATATAGTAAAAATCAATTTTTTTTATGAAAAATTTTACTATTAGCATCTTTTTGGTATGGATAGATAGGGAAGGGTAGATGCTATTAAAGGGATGATTTGTTGTCCCACTAGGATTCGAACCCAGACAAACAGAACCAGAATCTGTGGTGCTACCGTTACACCATGGGACATATAGGTTTGCAAAATTACATCTTTTATATGTATGTTTTGATGATACATTTATTTAAAAATAGATTTTAAGTAGCCGGTACATTCTTCAAAAGTTTTAAAAGTTTTTTCTTCGGGTATTAAATCCGGTATGACATTCATTTTTTGTAACATATACATAGGTTGTGGTTGAATGATAGTCATTAAAACCGTAATACCTTTATCATGTAACTTTTTAATGGCTGTTTCCATGGCATATAATCCCGATTGGTCCATAAAGCTTACCAATCGCATACGTATAATTACAATTTTTACATTGTCGGGAATATCGTTCATGACTTCTTGGAAACGTGTGATAGAGCCAAAAAAGATAGGGCCGTTTAAACGTTGAATATAAATCTGATTGCGCATTTCTTCCGGCATGTCTTTCTCGTCCTCCCAGGGTGATTCTTTATCGAAGCTTGTCATGGCACTGGATTGATACCCACTTTCCACTAAATCGCTGGCTCGTTTCATAAAAAGCACGCAGGCGATTATCATACCAATACCAACAGCAATGAGTAAATCTACAAAAACGGTTAAAATCAATACGCTTATTAGTACAAAGGCATCTGCTTTAGGAATTTTAAACAGATCTTTCAATCCTTTAAAATCAATGATACTAATGCCGACCGTTATCAAAATACCGGCTAAAACCGAAAGAGGAACAAATTTAACAAAACGACCTAATCCGAGCAAAATAGTTAATAACAACAAGGAATGTATCATTCCGGAAAGTTGTGTTTTCCCTCCGCTTTTCACATTTACTACCGTACGCATGGTTGCGCCTGCACCTGCTATGCCGGAAAATAAACCGGCTGCCATGTTACCTATTCCTTGGCCAATGAGTTCACGATTGCTGTTGTGTTTGGTTTGTGTAATATTATCGGCTACGACGGATGTTAATAGGGTATCGATAGAGCCTAAACCGGCTAAAGTTAAAGCTGGAATAACAGCTATTTGTAATGCACCTAACCAATCAAAGTTTCCTAAAGAAAAATTCATAAAAAAAGGAAGGGGTAATCCGGAGGGTATTTCGCCTATGGTCAATCTGGGATCGAAACCCGTAATGACAGTAACGATAGTTACAACAATCAAAGCTATTAAAGTAGAGGGGACTTTTTTTGTCAATAAAGGAAATAAAAAAATAATGGCTATACTTGCTATTCCGGTAGCAAAAGCATGAAAGTTAAATCCTTGTTGGAGTTTGTCCGGAAATTGTGTAATCATATCAATGATTAACACCGGCGATTTTAACCCGAATAAAGGATATATTTGTTGTACAATAATGATAATTCCAATGCCACTCATAAAGCCTGAAAGTACAGGATATGGAATATACCGTATATATTTACCTAATTTTATAATGCCAAATAGAATTTGAAACACTCCACATAAAACACCGGTAATGGACATAACAATGAGTACAGTTTCGATAGATTGTGGAGTGGAAGATGCCCAAATACCGGAAATTAATGTCGCTGTAATAACGGTCATAGGTCCGGTAGGACCACTGATTTGAGAATGAGTGCCACCGAAAAGAGAGGCAAAAAAACCTATCATGATCGCACCCACCAAACCTGCCATGGCTCCATAGGCTCCTATGTTGGAGACTTCACTGCTGTCAATTACTCCAAATGCTTGAATACCGAAAGCCAGGGCTAATGGTAAAGCAACAATACCGGCGGTTAAGCCACCAAAAACATCCCCTTTCAAATTTTTTGTCGAAACGAAACTCATATTGCGAAGTTTTTTTATGAAAATTAATTTTAAAAATAAAATAAGCCGAAATATTAATGTTGATAATCAAGCAACATCTTTTTTTTCTTTAACAGCCGCAAAGGTAGCTATTATTTTGGTGTTTTCAAACTGAAATCATCAAAATGATTTATTCTTTTTAATTTGCTGTTTTTTAACAGCAAAGCACCAAAAACTATCCGCTTTGGACCGAATTGAAAAACTGCAGGTACAAAAACAATGCTTACCATTATTGTAATAAGAATATTTTATTAAACATATAATCGTAAACCGAGATTTTATACGTAAAAAAGCATACTTTTGCATTTG
>DHTG01000097.1:10076-12350 GCA_002411545.1 Bacteroidales bacterium UBA5266
AAATAATAATGCACCATATCATTTACTAATTATAGATTATATGGATATTCAGAAGCTACAAAACAAAGTGCTTGATCATCGATTTGTAAAACAACTACAAATACAATTAAGAAGGATTATCCTTCCGGGTTTTGATGGTTTACCCATTTTTGATGTATTAGTGTTTTTTATAAAGGGTTTGGTTAAAGGTGAATTGTCGCGTAGAGCAGCTTCTTTGTCATATAACTTTTTCATGGCGTTGTTTCCATTGGTTTTATTTTTATTTACTATCGTTGCATATCTCCCTATCGACAATTTTGTGTCTTTAGTGTATGAAATGATGGAGACCTTTTTGCCGGAACAATCTTTTGGTTTTGTGAAAGATACTATAGATGGTATATTGAAAAAAAATGGCACTTTATTGTCTTTTAGTATTATTTTTACTTTTTATTTTGCAACTCGAGGAACCAGTGCTATGATTTCTGAATTAAATGCTACATATCATGAAATAGAAACAAGGAGTTTTATCAAAAAAAAATTGGTCTCTTTATTCTTGTTGTTTATTTTGTTGGTTATGTTTCTGACTACTTTGGGAATAAATATTTTGGTAAGTCAATTTCTTACGCTTGTTTCAGAATATGATATTATTTGTATCTCTTGGCATTTTACAGCCATACGAATGGTGAAATGGATATTGATTATTTTCCTTGTTTTTATGTGTATTTCTGTCATTTATTATTTTGCACCGGCCAAAAAAAGAGAATATCATTTTTTCTCCGCGGGTTCATCATTAGCCACCCTTTTAATTGTATTGTCTTCGGCAGGATTTAATTATTATATGACTAATTTTTCGAGCTATAATGCCGTTTACGGTTCCATAGGAGCTTTGATAATATTGTTGCTGTGGATTCAACTAATTTCTATGATACTAATTATAGGTTTTGAACTGAATGTCAGCATACGTAATGCACGTAAAAAAAAGATGAAAATAATGCAAAAATGAAAATTCGGGATATTTTATTCATAAACATCTGAATCGCATACCGGTATCAAAACGTAAACTTTATCGTTGCGTCGCAATATGTCGTGGGTAGGGACGGAGCAATAAGTTCCTTTTTCGGCGGCAGGAGTAGGTTTTAAATCCACTCTAATTTCGGAAACACTATCCTCGTAAACACCGGTAGTAGGCCCTATAACCAATAGCTGATCTCCTATATGCAATGTTTTGTTTTCAATAAGAATTTCAGCTACCTTCTGTTTTGAAAAATAATTGGTAACTTTTCCAACGTACACTTTTGTTTTAGTAGCTTGTGAACCATAACGATTCGTCCATTCACCCATTTTTCTTCCTAAATAATAACCGTCCCAAAACTCTCTGTTATATACACTTTTTAGTTCATTCATCCAAAGTTTTACTTTATCTTCACCATAGGATCTGTCATAATAGGCATCCACAGCTTGTCGATAACATTTTGTAACGGTTTTAACGTATTCGGGCGAACGACCTCTCCCTTCAATTTTCAATACGCTGACACCCGCTTCGAGTATTTTATCTAAAAAGCCAATGGTGCATAAGTCTTTAGGAGAGAATATGTATTTCTCGTTAACCAATAATTCGATTTCATTATCCACATCTTTTACATGATACAAACGTCGGCAAGGTTGAAGGCACGCCCCTCGGTTGGCAGAATAGGCGAAATTATCCAAGCTCAAATAGCATTTACCGGAAACAGCCATGCATAAGGCTCCGTGGACAAAAACTTCGATTTTTACTAAATTACCCGATGGACCTGTAATGTTTTCTTTTTCTATTTGTTCGACAATAGTAGCTACTTGTTTCAAATTCAACTCACGAGCGGTAACCATTACCTCGGCAAAACGGGAGAAAAAACGAATCGCTTCGATATTGGTTATATTGCATTGGGTTGAAATATGAATGTCTATTCCAATCTTTTGAGCTTCTTGAATAACCGACCAATCGGAGGCAATGATAGCCGAAATGCCGTGCTTTTTCGCTGCCGTTAAAATGCTTTTTATTTCATCAATTTCATTATCGTAAATAATGGTATTAAGGGTCAGATAACTTTTAATATGATTGATATTACACAAACGACTAATCTCGGCTAAATCATCTAACGTAAAGTTTACCGTTGAACGAGAACGCATGTTCAAGTTCCCGATTCCGAAATATACGGCATCTGCACCGGCCTGAATAGCGGCATGTAAAGATTCATAAGAACCAACAGGTGCCATGATTTCAATGGCTTTTTTTTCTTGATTTTTCATGCATGCAAA
>DHTG01000097.1:12537-21102 GCA_002411545.1 Bacteroidales bacterium UBA5266
TTACATAAAATTGCTTTATGCTTTCTTAGTAAGCCAAGTAGTTAGGTGGTTTTCTTTATATAAGGAAGCCTTTATTATTTGTTATATGCAACAAACAAATTTAATGTATTTAAAAGACAGACAGATAGTATAATTTATGTGATTTTTTTTAGTAACGAATGTTTTTTTTCATATTTTTGCACCTTAAAATTTTGTATATAATTATTAATTAAAATTATCAATTATGTTTAAAAATCATCCCAAAGGATTATTAGCAGCTGCATTGGCAAATATGGGAGAACGCTTTGGTTTTTATACCATGATGGCCATATTGTCGTTGTTCCTAATGGCGAAATTCGGACTTACCGGAGGACAAGCCGGGCTTATTTATTCGATTTTTTATTTTTCGATTTATGTGTTGTCGTTTGTAGGAGGTTTAATAGCCGACCGGACCAAAAACTTTAAAGGAACCATTTTAATTGGTTTAATTATGATGGCTGTTGGTTATTTTCTTATCGCCATTCCTACCGGAACGCCGGTTCCTCAAAATCAGTTTGCTATCTTTTTAGCCATGACATGTTTTGGCTTGCTGGTTATTGCATTTGGTAATGGCTTGTTTAAAGGCAACTTACAAGCTTTGGTTGGTCAAATGTATGATAATCCGAAATATTCAAACATGCGTGATGCAGGGTTTCAATGGTTTTATATGTTTATCAATGTAGGTGCTATATTTGCTCCTTTGGCCGCTGTTGGAGTAAGAAACTGGTGGGTGAATTCACATGGTTTTAAATATAATCCTGATCTTCCGGCTTTATGTCATCAACAGTTAAACGGTTCACTTCAGGGCGATGCTATGATGCGTTTTCAAGATTTATCGGCGCAAGTTGGTTGTACGACAACGGATTTATCTACTTTTGCCAGTGATTATTTAAATGTTTTTGCTACCGGATTTCATTATGCTTTTGCCGTAGCTATTTTTGCAATGGCTATTTCATTGGTAATATATTTGGCTAATAAGAAAAAATTTCCCAATCCTTCGGATAAAGAAAAAGCCGTTGGTGTTCAAGCTGACGAAATGAGTGTGGCTGAAATCAGACAACGTATGTATGCATTGTTTGCCGTTTTTGCTGTGGTTATTTTCTTTTGGTTCTCATTCCATCAAAATGGATTAACCTTAACTTTCTTTGCCCGTGATTATACTTTATTAAGAATTGGTAGTTTCGAAATTACGGCAGAGTTATTCCAATCCATGAATCCGTTTTTTGTGGTATTTCTGACTCCGATAGTGATGGCATTTTTTGGTTGGTTGCGTGCCAAAGGTAAAGAACCTTCCACACCAAAGAAAATTGCTATCGGTATGGCTATTGCAGCTATTGCTTATGTTGTGATGCTTATAGGATCATATAATGTACCATCTTATGCTAATTTAACCGCTCAAGGCGGATTAACGGATGCGCAACGAGTAACACCTTTCCTATTAATAGGAACCTATTTTATTTTAACGGTAGCGGAATTATTTATTTCTCCGCTCGGTATTTCTTTCGTCTCTAAAGTAGCTCCTCCAAAATACCAAGGGATGGCACAAGGTTTGTGGTTATGTGCAACAGCAGCCGGTAATCAATTGTTATTTATCGGAGCCATTTTGTATGAAAGCATTCCTATTTGGGCTACATGGTTAGTGTTTGTTGTGGCTTGTCTCATATCTATGGTCGTAATGTTGTCTATGTTGAAATGGTTGGAAAGAGTTTCTAGTTAAAATAGTATAATCTACAGATATAAAACCGCTTTATTATGGGATAAGGCGGTTTTTTTTATATTAATTCAAAAATAACCTATAAATGATAATAAAAGAGTGTTATAAATGAGTACTTTTGTAAAAATAATTGAAAGATGTTTCTTTTAGAAAAATTAAAAAAATATCACCTTGTATTAGCTTCAAAATCGCCGCGTCGTCAGGAATTGTTGTCTCAGATGGGAATAACATTTTCGGTTTGCGATAGTTTTGTCGACGAATATGTATGTCAGAATGTATCTACCTACAAACTTGCCCAAAGTTTAGCTCAACAAAAAGCAGAAGCCGTATTTGAATTATATAAAAATCAAGAAAATATAATTGTAATAGGGGGAGATACCATTGTTACTCATAAAGAAGAAATAATGGGGAAACCGCTTGATAGGAGCGATGCTATCCGTATGTTAAAAATATTATCGGGTAAACAGCACTCCGTGATTAGCGGTTTATGTGTAATTCTACATGGACAGATACACACCGCTTATGATGAAGCCAAAGTTAGTTTTTCCGAATTATCAGCGGATGATTTAACTTACTATGTTGACCATTATGCTCCTTATGATAAAGCCGGAGCCTATGGTATTCAGGAATGGATAGGTTTTAGAGGAATTGAACACATCGAAGGGTCGTTTTTTACAATTATGGGTTTGCCTACTCATGTGTTATGGCAAATGTTGGAACGTTTGTTAAATAAAAAATAAATCTATACATATTCACGTTGTCTTTTAAATCAATTGATATTGGAATAGCCATGAAAGGAAAGATGTTATTTGTTTTATTTTTGCCTATTGTCATACAGGCTCAAAGTGTAAAAAATGGTGTTAAAGCTCGTGCCTTGATCGAAAAGGCTTATGCAGCGAATGCAGCTAACTCATATCAAGAAGCTTTGACTTATTTCATACAAGCAGATTCATTGTCATCGGCTGTTTTTACTTCGGATGATTATAATAATATGGGAGGTTCTTATTTCAAATTAGGAGAGTATAGGCAGGCTATAGCTATGTCGAAAAGGTCACTTTTATTGGATTCGAATAATATACATGCTTTTCTCAATATGGGAATTGCTTACGGTATGCTTGATAGTCATTTGTTAGCAATAGAATGTTATCAAAAAGTCGTTCTAATGAACCCTACACAAACACAAGCCTACTTTAATATGGCCTTGAGTTATCAACAGCTAAAAGAAAAAGCTAAAGCCTTAGAGGTTTATCAAAAAATCATTGAAATAGAACCTGACAATGCAAAAGCTTTTATAAATATGGGTATTGTTTACGGAGAGTTAGGAAATTATAAAAAATTAGTTGAATGTTATCAACAGGCAGCTCGTTTAGGAAATAAAGTAGCGCAAGATTATTTGTCTAAAAGCGGGCATGGTTGGTGATGAATTAATTACCAAGCGCGTTCTTGTCGATTTTCGATGTAATTGATAAAAGAACGATTCAATACTTTAAACCCTCCGGGAGTAGGGTAATTGCCTGTAAAATACCAATCCCCTTGATGCTGAGGACATGCTTTGTGTAAATCATCCACGCTATTGTAAATAATATCCAAAGGAGTGTCAATATCTTCCGGTAAAATAAGTTCGGCAATTTTTCGTGATATTTGTTCATATGTAAAAAGCGCATAAATATCTTTTACATAATTTGCGATTTTTTCTTTTGGATAGTTTTCCTGTTCTTTGGCTTTACGATACACTTCGTCGATAATCTGTTCTTGATGTGTTTCTTTTAACAAAGCAATGGCTGCTTGGAAAGCGACAAAATCGCCTAAACGACTCATGTCTATACCATAACAATCGGGATAACGAATTTGAGGGGCAGACGAAGCGATGATGAGTTTTCGTGGATGCAAACGATGCAACATGCGAATAATACTTTGTTTTAAGGTAGTTCCTCTGACAATGGAGTCATCGAGCACAACCAAATTATCCATGTCTTTTTCAATGGTTCCATAGGTAATGTCATAGATGTGAGTTACCATTTCATCGCGCTGATTGTCTTGTGTGATAAAAGTACGTAATTTAGCATCTTTCACGGCAATTTGTTCAAATCGGGGCATGTATGAAAGGATATCTTCTATTAAATCAGGGGTTAAATTTTCTTTTTCCTCTAATAATCGTTTTTTCTTTATAGCATTGCCATGTTGTCTCAATGCATCAATTAAACCGTTAAAAGCAACCAATGCGGTATTGGGAATATAAGAAAATATAGTATGTTTCAAGTCATTATTTATAGACTGTAAGATATAGGGCATTAAATAGGCTCCTAAGGCTTTACGTTCTTTATAAATATCTTGATCGGTTCCGCGTGAAAAATATATTCTTTCAAAGGAACAGGATTTGTTTGTAAGGGGAGGATTGCATGTTTTAAGGGATATTTCTCCATCACGTTTGATAATTAAGGCATTTCCCTGTGGGATTTCTTTGATAGATTGTGCTTCTAAATCAAAGGCCGTTTGAATGGCCGGGCGCTCGGAAGCTACAACCACCATTTCTTCGTTTTGATAATAAAATGCCGGTCGTATACCGGATGGATCGCGTAAGACAAAGGCATCGCCATGACCTAACATACCTGCAAAAACATATCCACCATCCCATTTTTGGGAAGCTCCTTGCAAGATTTTTTGTATGTCGATATGCTTTTGAATTTGACGAGATATATCAAACTTATTCAATCCTTGTGCTTTGTAATATTTATATAAATCATCATTCGCTTTGTTTACGTGGTTAGCAATGGTTTCCAGCAAGGTAATGGTGTCGCCTGTTTCAATGGGATGCTGACCTAATGCGACCAAATCAGCAAATAACTCATCAGAATTGGTTAAGTTAAAATTACCCGCGACAACGATACTTCTTGACATCCAAGTATTATTAATGATAAACGGATGCACCGTGCTAATGTCGTTTTTTCCATAGGTTCCGTAACGTAAATGTCCTAAAAATAATTCGGATACAAAAGGTAGATTTTCTTTTAACCATGGAATATCTTTCAATAAATAGGGTCGGTTATCAGCAATTTGTTGCAGTTGATCATAAACAGGGGTGAAACAATCACGGATAGGAGTGGATGAATTGGAGCGCTGTCTGTTAATATAGTGTAAGCCTTCTTTTTGATTAAATTTAATGGCGGCTATTCCGGCGCCATCTTGTCCACGATTGTGTTGCTTTTGCATCAAAAGATAGAGTTTATTTAAGCCCCAAAAGGGAGAACCGTATTTTTCCACATAATAATCTAAAGGTTGTAATAAACGAAGTAATACAATCCCGCATTCATGTTTAATAGCTTCACTCATGGTTACATAGATTTAATGTTTCTGGCTAATTTGGCGGCTATAGCAGGGAAAAAGCGCTTTATATAGGTCATGACTAATTCTTTGCTACCAACCAACACTTCTCTTTTCTTATGATAAACAGCTTTTATTATTATTTTAGCTGCTTTTTGGGGTGTAATACCCGATGCTTGACCGCTGTCCATTTTTCCGTGGGGTGTGCCGTCTTTTTCTAATGCATAGAATGAAATGTTGGTACGAACCCTTCCAGGGCAAACAAGGGTTACACGGATATTTTGATCGTAGCATTCAGCATGTACCGTTTCGAAAAAACCGTACAAAGCATGTTTGGATGACGAATAAGCTGAACGCAACGGAAAGCCGAAACGGCCGGCTATGCTGGTAGTAACTACCAATTGTCCACCCCCTTGTTTTATCATGTGTGGAAGTAAAGTTTTTGTTAAAATAACTGGCGCAAAATAGTTAACTTCCATAATTTTACGAATTACATCCATGCTTGTCTCCATGGCGTTGGCCCGTTGACTAATGCCGGCATTGTTATATAATATGTCAATGCGTCCAAAGCATTTCAACGCTTTATGAGCCAATGATTCTAATTCGGAAGTAAGTGATAAGTCAAAAGTGAGTGTTGTTGTGTCGGTAGCACCTAATTGTATGCATTTTTCTTTTACCTTTTCCAATAAATCTGTTTCAAGTGCAGTAAGTATAAGGATAGCCCCTTCTTTGGCAAAAGCATAAGCACAAGCTTCGCCTATGCCCGAAGAAGCTCCTGTAATCCAAATGACTTTGTTGTTGAATCTTTTCATATGTATTATAAGGATTTAACAAATGATTTAGCTCTATGAGCCGCTTCACCCAAATTGATAAGTACGGTTTCACCATTCTTGATTTGATTTTTTTTCAATGCTTCATAAAAACCGGCTAAACATACGATGGAAGCAGGACCAAACAATAGATTCTTTTCCTTTTTTACCGAACGGGCAAAATCCAAAAGTTCACTTTCTTTGATTCGTAAGAAATTCCCTTTGCTTTTTCTAACAATAGGCGCCACCACGGGATACATACCCGGATTGCCGGTAGAAAGGATGGAGACAATGGTTTGTGGATTATCAATCACCGGATATTGTTTTTCATATTCTTTAGGAAAGTTTTGTTCTTGAGCCTTTTCCCATGCTTGAACCATAGGATCGCAAGTGTCTTGTTGAACCAATAACATACGGGGTAATTTTACTTCCGGATAATAAGATTCTATTTCCCTGACACCTTTATCGATAGCGATAGGACCCGTACCGCCGCTTACTGCTTGAATATACACATCGGGCATTTTTCCCAGCTGACGCATAAACTCAAATACCATAGTTCGTTTAGCTTCCACACGAATAGGATCAATGTTACCGGCCGATATCAATACTTTATGTTGATTGTGAAAGTCGGCGGCTAACTTTTTGGCATAAGCATAATCGCCATCGGCAACGCAGATATTTTGTTTATAGCTTTTAATGGCTTCAACCGTTTCTTTTTCCACACAATCGGGGACGAAAATCGTAAATTTAACACCTGCTATGGATAAGTATTTGCTATAGGCCGTTGCCGTATTCCCTGTGGAAGCCATGCAGTAAGCAGAAATATGATTTTCTTTAAACAAGGAAGCAGCTAATGCGGCTGCTACATCTTTAAAGGTAGAAGTTCCTCCATTTAAGTCGTTGCGATAAATCAATACTTCACAATGGATACCATAAGTCTCTTTGGCATAATTTTCTAAATAATTCCATTTTTCAATAGGAATTGCTCCTTCTTTATTGGTAACGATATTGTTTTTCTTTTCCAAAGGAAGAAAATCAAAATAATGGAAAAAGTTATCAACATGCTTAGTATATAGGTCTTTTAATTTAGAATAATCTACATTATATATCACTTCCGCATGTTTACTTCCGCATTTCGGACATGCTTGGTTGAGTGCAAACCATTCGGCAAAACCGGAAACGCTTTCCTGACAATGCACGCATTTAATTTGATATTTCATTGATTCGTATTTAATTAATATTTAAAAAGGTCTTACTTCCTTCCATGGATAATAAGACCTTAGATATGCTTATTTTCTCTTTACCAAATTCATATTGGGAATAGGCAAATTGTATTTTCCTGCATCGAGTTTGGCTTTCACTTCGCTGAAAACTTTAATGGTACGATTCACCTGTTCAAGGGTATGTACTGCCGTCGGAATCAAACGCAACATGATAACATCTTTGGGAACGACAGGGTATAATACTAGGGAACAGAAGATATTGTAGTTTTCGCGTAAATCGACTACTATATTCGTAGCGTGAGCCACTGTACCGCTAAGGAATACGGGAGTTACCGGTGATTTAGTAGTACCGATATTAAATCCTTTTTCTTTCAATCCGTTTTGCAAGGCATGGGTAATCTCCCATAATTTATTTCTTAATTCCGGTTTGTTTTGTAAGAGTTCAAAACGTTTCAATGCGCCGATAACCATAGGCATAGGTAATGATTTGGCATAGATTTGCGAACGCATATTGTAGCGCAAATAGTCGATGATTTCAGGAGTGGAAGCAACGAAAGCACCTATGCCGGCCATACTTTTGGCAAAGGTAGCAAAGTGGACATCTACTTGATCAGTAACATCGAAATGTTCAGCCGTACCGGCTCCGGTTTTCCCCATGGTACCGAAACCGTGGGCGTCGTCGATTAATAAACGGAAGTTAAACTCTTTTTTAAGTGCCACGATTTCATCCAATTGTCCGAGGTTTCCCGACATGCCGAAGACCCCTTCGGTAACCACTAAAATACCGCCGTCTTGTTCTTCGGCAAATTTACTTGCACGGACCAATACGTCGCGTAAATCTTTCATGTTGTTGTGCTTGTATGAAAAACGACGACCGATGTGCATACGCAATCCGTCATAAATGCATGCATGAGCATCAGCATCATAAACAATCACATCGCGGCGGGTTAACAAGGAATCGATAATCGATACCATGGCTTGGTACCCGTAGTTGGTTAAATATCCGCAAGGTTTACCTACGAAATTCGCTAATTTACTTTCCAATTCTTTATGATAAACGGTATCTCCCGACATCATACGAGCTCCCATCGGTGCTGCCATTCCAAATTTTTGTGCTCCTTCGGCATCGACTTTTCTTACCTCGGGATGATTGGCTAAACCAAGATAATTATTTAAACTCCAATTTAAAACTTTCTTACCGTTGAATTCCATCTCAGGACCGATTTCTCCTACTAATTGAGGAAACATAAAATATCCGTCAGCTTGCGATTGATATTGACCCAAAGGTCCTGGGGTTCCTTGAATGCGTTCAAAAATGTCTTTCATGTTATTTTTTTTTTCTTTATATGTGATTGTAATTGAATATTCTTTATGTTATATGCACTTCTTCTTGAATGCATGCAAATGTACATAAATTATTGAAAAAAAAGTAAGATTTACGATAATTTGTTGCTCTTTGATTTATAACAAGCTGAAAGGG
>DHTG01000010.1 GCA_002411545.1 Bacteroidales bacterium UBA5266
CAACCGCATGAATATATTAATCTACTTGAAAATCAGTCTATGGCGGATGTTTGTGCAGAAGATATCAAAGATACAAATTGGATGGTTTATATTGCGATTGCGGCAATTGCCTTAATTGCAATATTTATGTTTATGAGGTGAAAAATGGCTTCTAAATCTCTCCCCAATTTTGAGGATATGCTCGTCAAACAGAGTGAAAACGCTTACAACAAACCTTCAGTAATGGAGCAAATTTTTTATGCCATTGATGCAATATTTACCAACAAAAACCGGCTACAGAAAACGCGTTTATCAAATCGGAATATTAGAGGTATTGCAAAAGTAGTTGCAATAAATACATTTTTACGTCGACGTTTGGGCGAAGATTATACTCCCGTTATCGACCCCGAAACTGGAAATTTCACCGAATCTGAATATGATAATAAAATTATTTCCTCCGTAACCGATGCGGTGATTACCGCTAAAATATCGAAAGACGGAAAATCGAGAGAAGAAGTGGTGCAGGTGCTTAGCGCCGCACAAACGTCGAGTATCGCGCAGACTGACGAACACGGTAACCCATTGAGGAGATTCGATTACTAATGATTTACGGGTTTTTTGGCTCGATTCCCGGTTGCCCGCACCAACGCGGAAAACAGGCGCTAAGAGGAAACGGCAAAACGTTAAGCATGACAGTATTAGCATATCAATCGTATTTATCGGAATCTAAAGACGCTATTTCCAATTATCGAACTGAATTTTCCCGAACGGTTCCAACAGAAGAAATTGGGGAATTAATCATAGCGGAAGACATTAGGGATTCGGTCATAATGATAACAGAAATGCAATTGTATCTTAATTCTTTGGGAGTCAACACTAAGAGGCTACACAAATTTATCGGCGAAGTTGTCGCGCAATCCCGTAAACGTGACGTGGATATTTTCTATGACTCGCAAAGGTATACCGACATTCATCCGCGATTAAGGGTTCAAACTGATAGGGCATTTTTGCCCCGAAAATTCCATATTGACGGGAGCGCTTGCAGTTTAGACCGCTGCAAAAAATCCCACACGATTAAACTATTCCAGCATGACCCCTTCGAGCGTGACCCGATTTTAACGCTACGTGCCGACGTTGCCGGGCAACTATATGACAGTAACGAAATCATTATCTGTAAAAAAGAAGGGGCAAAAACTTAATATTTTATTGAAAGAGGATGTGCATGGTAACAGGGCAAAAAGATTAATTGAATGTGAGGTAAAACCGGCCTCCTTCGCTCTTTTTGGATACCACGCATGCGAGAATAGGCGACGAAAGGTTGCCATCATTATCGCCCGCATATTTCTCAAGTAGTGCTTCAGCCTGACTGGTCAAAACTCCCGACATGGTGAAATACTGCATTTTTTCACCATCGAGAGTTTCACCATCGAAAACCGCATATGTTCCGTATTTGCGCGATTTACGCATAGCGATTTTTTCAATGATAAGAGACATTCCGGCTTCAAGGGGCGTGCGCTCTTCCTGTTCCAATTCGGTGAGAATACCCGTATCGGCGATCGGGATTGCCTTGATTTTTTCACTCATTATCGCTCACCTCTTTGGCGTTTTCCACGTCGGCGGAAAGCGGGGAAATTTCGTCTTCCTTTCCGAGAATTTTTGCAATTTCTGCGAGTTGTTCGGGCGTGGCATTTTTAATTTCGTTTCGAACGGTGGTTTTTGTCAGTCCGCCCGCCGGTCGGCCGACACGTCGTTGCGTATTGACATATGTATGTACATCATACATAAGTGCAGCGAGTTTATCGCTAACGACACGATGTTTTCTTTGCATGACTTTCGGGAGTTCCGAAACATTAATCTCTGCGGTCCATGCATTGAGCGCTGCCTTAAGGTTCTGCTCGACTGTCTCAAGAGGAGACAGTTCAGGTTTGGTTTGGTTTTCAGTCATGGTGTTTTCACCTGCGAGCAGGATTATTCCTGCTACAATATACAATTAACTCATAAGTATATATACTTATTGAATTAATTATTTAGATATTTTTATAATAATCTCTAGGAATTAATTACTGATAAAACAAAGGGATAGGGGAAAAGGGTTAGGGGTTAAGGTTTATTTTAAGCAATAATTATATCGTCTTGTTTTTGTTCCCCTTCAATTTCCTCTATAATTTCTGTTAATACAGAAATTTTAATTTCCATCAAATTGCGATAAGAGGGTGAAACATAACCATTACAAATTAGGTTTTCCAAATAGGCGTATTTACGCGATTTAAGCATATGTAAGACTTTTTCACACATTTTAACACTCCTTTTTATAATACTCTGTTATGACTCCATTGTATAAATGCCTTCTGTTTTTGTCTCCGGGTTTTTAGAACACCCATCATTGACATGATAAACGTAAATGGGATAACTGCTTCCATCAGATAGCCAGTCTCTTTTATCGTCTAGTAATGAAACAATTTTTGTTTCGGTATACCAAACATTTTGTAGTTTATTTTGACGAATAGCACTTCTGAATTTCGTCGGCTTCTCATATTCGTATATCTCTTCTGTATCGGTGGATGATACCAGTCGCGATTTTTTTGGAACGCCCTTACATTTTTCTGCATATCTTTTTGGCCGGTAGAATTTTTGTGTTTCGGTATATTCGTAGCCCCATTCGCCCGGTTTATCACCAATAGGAATACCACGCACTTCATTCACACTTTTTAGACTATCAGTATCGCAATAAACTACGCCATCTTGATTATGGCATAATGCGTTAAGCATTTTTGCGCGGGCATAGGCGGTTATGGTTGACGAAACAATTGGGAATGTATGCCAACTATCTTGATAGCCAGTTGTCGGCATTTCTACCCAATAATCGCCAGCGCCTTCAATAATACGTTTTCCGATTAAGTCGCCTGTAAATTGGGATAACCTGACATATTCACCGCCTTTTTTGTTGCGTTGACCAAATTTGCCATATAATCCATTACCATAATATTTGTACAATTGTTCGGTTGCTTTGTCATTTTGTGCTTTAGCACTTTTTCGGCCCTCCATAGTCATTTGAGCATAATCACAGAAATAATTTTTTGATTCGGGATACCATAACGCACGATAAATTTTATCGATATTTGCCCCCCACTTTAAGGCTTCTCTTAATTCGACCGAATTAAAAACGCCTCTCCATGTACCATAAGGAAATAAGAGTTTTTCACGTTCTAAATCGCGATAGGGCAATAATCCTATCCGGGATTTGGGCGTTGTTACCTGACAGTCGACGGTTAAAAATTCCGTATTTATCATTCCTCTTATAACGTCTTCTTCCTTTAAATATTTGCTAATTGTCGGATTCGGGATTAATTCATCCCGCATTATAGCAACATACATCGAATTAACATCATAGGAATTTACAGTATATTCGCCACGCTTAAATACTTCGCATCGTCCTCCGTAATATGATTCTCGTTCAAAGTCATTTTTCCATTGTTCTTCTTTAGTCCGTATCCATCGGTCATGAAAATACCTAGACTGAAATATTTTTAGTGCCGCACCAAATTTTGTAGGGGTTAAATCAATACCAAATGTATTGATAAGATTATTTTCTACCCATTTTGTAAGAATATATGTCGCTTTTGCATCGTCTAATACTTGCTCTTTTTTGCCTTGTTCACTATTCAAATATCCCGCACGCTTTGTGACAGGCATATTAAGTTTTTTAATCCACTCTTCTAATGTCCCAATAACGTGGTTTGATATATCATAAATTTTTGTTCCGTTAACGGTTTTTGCCTGTATAAACCGGCTTCCCGCATCTAATCGCGTTTTTGATTCTACAATATCGCCCAAATATATAATGTCATAGGCTGAATTAAAACCAATTAAGATAAAAGAGCGTTTATTTTTCCTAATGGTCGATTCTATCTCTAAAAACGTTTCCCGAAAAGAGTTTTCCGTATCGCAATACTCTGAAATTTCTAATGGTTTGTTTGTGTGCCCGCGCCCTTTGTTCATACTAATTTGACCGTAAAATGCCCCACATATAAAACTGCCGTCGTTACGCGTTTCCGTATCAAACGCAACAAAGTTTTTTGGCGACGTATTTTTAATTATTTTCGGTTTGAAACAGAATTTCGGCGG
>DHTG01000103.1:0-1207 GCA_002411545.1 Bacteroidales bacterium UBA5266
TGTTTTAAAATATTAAAAAAAGATGTTTCGTTCATACGAAAACATCTTTAATTCCGTCGTTTCAATATCAATTACATATGCATACCGCCATCGCAACTAATCACTTGTCCACTGATATAGCTTGCTAAATCGGAGGCTAAATAAACGGCTGTATTCGCAACATCGGTAGCGTTTCCGGCTCTTCGTAAAGGAATGGTTTTGAGCCATGCTTCGCGTGTTTCAGGATTCAAAACATGAGTCATTTCCGTTTCGATAAAACCCGGCGCAATTACATTGCATCGGATATTACGGGATCCCAATTCCCTGGCAACAGATTTACTAAAACCCAGTATCCCAGCTTTCGAAGCAGAATAATTAGCTTGGCCTGCATTTCCCTGTAAACCAACAATAGAACTGATATTAATGATACAACCTGAACGTTGCTTTAACATAAAAGGTTGAATGGCTTTGGTAAGATTAAAAACAGATTTAAGATTAACGTTTATCACACTGTCCCAATCTGCCTCACTCATACGAAGTAATAAATTATCGCGGGTAATACCGGCATTGTTTACTAAGATGTCAATGCTTTGAAAATCATCAATAACCTGTTTTACCGTTTGTTCGGATTCGGTAAATGAAGCAGCATTGGAAGCATAAAATTTTGCTTTTACACCCATATCGTTTAATAATTTTTCAACAGCATGAGCATGTTCATCTTCTTTAAGATCGGTAAAAGCAACATTCGCTCCATGATGTGCAAATAAACGTGCGATTTCTTTTCCTATACCGCGCGACGCTCCTGTAATTAAAGCGGTTTTGTTTTCTAACAGTTTCATAAGTATGCTTTTTAAATTTTATTAGCGCTGCAAAAGTATAAAAATATTTTTACATAAGGAAAGGTATCTCTTAACCTAGATGGATAATTTACATGTAAAACAAAAGAAGTATTGTTTCCTTTACTTATGAATAAAAAAATATTTACACTTTATTTCTATTGAATATTAAATAGATAGTTTAAAAACCATACAATTTCAATAAAAAAAACATAGTATATATATTATATTTTTGTAACTTCGAACTCAGATTTAGAATGATGTATCTTTTCTAAAGGTTTTAAATCTCAGGGAGATTTGTTTTGAGAGAAAAAAATAATTCATGAAAAAACAATATAATCTAACAAAATCAACCATAATGATAAAAGACACATAGCTAAACATAAAAGAAT
>DHTG01000103.1:1383-8831 GCA_002411545.1 Bacteroidales bacterium UBA5266
AAAAGAATTAATAACCCTTTAACTGTTATAGAAAATGAAAAAAGTTTTATTTTTGATTAGTATAATTGGATTTTTTATTTTTACTGTCAAATCACAAACAATCATTGGCACACAAAATTTTGATGGTGCTATGAATTGGAGTGTTAGTCCGGCATCTTCCTGGGTGCCTAACGCAATCTATGCAGTAAGCAATCCAAACTCATATCATGGATTTGTTCCCAATCAGTTGCATGATTCCATAACGATAACCACTCCATTTTACGATTGTTCGGCTTATGCATTTGTATGGTTAAGTTTTCATCATATATGTAAACTGGCCGGCAGCGATATAGCCCAGATCGAAATTCAAGAGAATACAACCGGTGCAAAGTGGGAAAAATTACCTTCAAGTTGTTATTTAGGAAGTAATCCATCGGCTTATAATCAACAACGATTTAATCATTTTAGTTATGCAGATTGGCAACCTTCCGATTCCTTGGCTACCCCAACCAATGCGTGGTGGAAAGAAGAACGTTTTGATATTTCGGGAGAAGCCAGTTTCGGCATTGTTCGTTTCAGATTTAAAATCATTAGAGGAAATGTTATTGGTACTCAGTTTGCGTATGGTTGGTTAATCGATAATTTTGAACTTCGTGGAGGTTCTCATGAATTAGACCCGCCAGTCTTAACCTTGATAAATCCAATTTATAAAGATACTGTGTATGGTGTAGGACCTTTCAATATCGTTGCCAATGTAGTCGATGCGGAAGATTCGTTGATAGGCTTAACCTATAGCATAAACCATGGCTTCCCGAATCAGGTGAGAATGAATAAAATAGATGCTAACTTGTATGCCTACCCTATTTCTCAACAAGTCTATGGAACACAAGTAGATTATACCGTAAGAGCCGAAGACTCCGTAGGAAACTCTGTAAATGTAGCATATACTTTTATCAATAAGAGGCATCCGAATAGTCCCAACTTTTTAAACGGAGCAGCCATGTTGGCGATTGACACCCCCCATATTATGAAAGTAGTTGCCAATCAAAGTATGCCCGTTTATGTAAGGATAAAAAATACAGGATTAAATCCTTTAAATAGTACAGATATATATTGGAGTGTAAACGGTGTAGTACAGCCCAGTTATCATTGGTCGGGAGGTAATTTACCTGTTGATTTTGCATCAAATCCCATTTATATAGGAAATTATACCCCAAACCTTGGATATGATACTCTCCTTGTTTGGGTGAAAAACCCCAATGCTGTGACAGATTCGTTGGAAACAGACGATACGCTCTCATATATTACTTATGGATGCAATACCATTTTCAATGGAGAGTATACGATTGGAGGGCCTGCCGGAAGTAATAATTTTAATTCGATATCAGCTGCATTAAATGAATTGAATGTGTGTGGAATGTCAGGCAATACCATCTTTAAAATTTATAACGGAACCTATACGGATAACATACATATAAATGCTGCTATTGAAGGAATGGGAGCTTTTGATACCCTTACATTTATGTCTGCCTCAGGAAATGCCGACAGTGTGATTATCCAATCATCAGATGTTGCTGTGCAACTTGGCAATGTGAATAATATTGTTTTTAAAAACCTGAGTATTGATGTAACAACCGGATCAAAAGGCATAGAATTTACAGGCCCTTGCGAAAATATTGAAATCAATTCATGTGTCATTAAAACAAATCCTACTACGAACTCATCAACCCATGCTTGTATCTATAAAGCTTCCGGTAGAGGTGTTCATCATAACATTCGCATTATTAACAACATATTAGATGGAGGATATTATAACATATATTTGTATGGCGGCACCAGTTCGACAGTAAGGGGATCGCACATTATTTTTTCCGGTAATGCATTAAGCAATGCCTATTATTACGCTACCTATTTTTATTATGCCGATTTTGATCAGTTGTCTGACAATATAATACGTTCACGAACAACCAACACCTATTCTAATTTCTACGGATTGAGAATGTATTATTGTGATGCCCCTTCTATCAGTAGAAATAAAATCTATGTTCCTGCTCCTATTAGCAATGTTTATGGTATGTATATAGGGTATTGTAATAACTCAAGTACGGCTGCCCCTGTCGTCCTTTCAAATAATGAAATAAGAATAAAATCATCGACTTCCTCTTATGCTTTATATATTATTTCTTCACGTATGGAGGTGGTGCATAATTCTATATTGGCATTAGAGCTTTCGAACGCTACTAATATTGGAATATATATATCGAGCTCCACAGATTTACAAGTCAGAAACAATAATTTGGTTACAGCTGTTCCGATATATTTTACTAATTTAAACTCTTTAGGAAACACATGGTTTTTTGATTATAATAATTATTATAGTCATTTAGGCTATATAGGTTATGCTACATCCACTATTACAAGCATGAGTAGTTGGAGGAGTACGACCGGACAAGATGCTAATTCTGTTAGTGTTTATCCTAATTTCGTCGATACTTCCGTCAATTTGAAAACATCGGGTGGTAGTATCATTTGTCAAAGTCACCCGCATGTTCCTACGGATATGAATGGAATAGCACGTGGACTTATGACAACCATGGGAGCATACCACGATTTTATTCTCAAAGTCAACAATGTAATGCCCTATCATATATACTCTCCTTCCAATTTAAGTACCGTTAGCGGAAACGATTCGGTAGTTGTTTCTGTATTAAATATTGGATCTAATACCGTTACATCTATGAAGATTAATTGGAAAGTAAATGGTGTACTTATGACACAATATGCATGGTCGGGTTCTTTGTCACCAGGCGATACGACTCAACCCATTAAATTGGGGAATTTCATGGCTTCGCCAGGCGATAATCAAATCATTGTCTATACGTCATTTCCCAATAATCAAGCTGATCAAGATCCAACAAACGATACGATAAAGACAGAAACTTATGGTTGTGATTCGTTGATGTCAGGAACTTATACCATAGGAACTTCCGGTAATTTTGCAACTATCGCCGATGCTTTGCATAGAATAAAATCCTGTGGTATATCTGGCCCGGTCACATTCGCTATCTTCCCCGGTTTATATATCGAAAATATCATTTTAGATGATACCATTCGCGGGTGTAATGCTACAAATACCATAAGCTTTACCTCTACTACAGGCATTAAAGAAGATGTGATTATCTATACAGCTCTTGATTCGGCACAAGACATTGGCACCATTGATCTGAAAAACGTGAAACATTTGCTGTTTAAAAATATTGCTATTTACGGTCAACATCGAAGTCCGATGTATTATTCCAAGGCTGTGGTGTTGAGAAATGGGGCTGAAAATATTGAGTTTAACAATTGTATACTGTTAATCCCTACTTTCGTTTCGGCTACAAACATTCCAAATCAACTTTCTGTTGTTTTTAGTCCCTCCGCTAATCCGGTGAATAATATTCGTATTCTCAACAGCATTATTCACGGTGGTTCGGCAGGAATTTATCTGATGGGAGGAGGTGAAAATGTGTCGATTAAAAATAATGATATCATCAACGTTGATTTTTACGGCATGTATTTGAATTATGTCAACTTCAATGAAGTTTCGAACAACTATATTGAACAACGCTATAATGCAAATCTTACTTTAGTTGACTTTTATGGCATGTATTTGAATCGTTCAAACGGTAATTTTTTGAGAAACAATAAACTTTATATATATCAAACCTATTATGGTATGTATTTTTATTATGCCAGCAAGAAGGATTCCAATTATCTGTACGTTTACAACAATGAAATCATAGCAAAAGTAAGTGGAAGCAATTACGGTATGTATGTGTCCACAGGAAGTAATTATATTAAATTTTTACATAACTCCATGCTTATAAGTGGAAACGGCGAAGGAAAATGCTTTTATGTGTCCAGCTCTCTTAATAATAATGTGCTAAAAAACAATAATTTTATTAATTTATCAAACGATGTTTATTCCATCTACAATCATGTGATGTACTTTCCTTCATTGACATACACCTCCGGTTTTATGATGGATTATAACAATTATTTTACCATTGGCTCTTATTTAGCCTACGCCGGCAACAACATCACCAACCTGACCTTATGGAAAACTGCCGTCGGACAGGATGGTAATTCCAAAAGCATTAATCCTACATTTTTTAATCCTCAAACCTTAAACATTGTTGATTATAGTGGATTGGACTGTCCTCGTCTGCCGGATGTTTTAACGGATATCGACAGTAATATCCGCACTCCCAATACCACGGTGGGAGCTTATCATGGCGATCCATATCCACTGGATATCATGCCGCGGACGCTTTTATCGCCTACTAAAGTCTCACAAATTGGCACCTCAACAGCCGTAAGCATTACTGTTTTAAACGTAGGTACAGATACGATTACTAACCTGCAAATACATTGGGAAGTAAATGGAACTTTACAAACTCCCTATCATTGGACAGGAATTTTATTACCCAATACAACAACTTCGCCTATTACCTTAGGTTATTTCAATCCTCAAGCGGAAAATAATTCAATCATTGTCTATACTTCTTTGCCCAATGGACAAGCCGACAATCTCCCAACGAACGATACATTGGTGTTTAATACCTTTGGTTGCGGTTCCGGTTATAGCGGAACCTATACGGTTGGTCTATATGGGAATGATTTTAATAGCTTGAACGAAGCCATAGAAGCTCTTTCGTATTGTGGAGTTTATGGTCCTACTACGATTTCTGTAAATGCAGGAACCTATCGTGGTAATTTAATCATTCCCAATATTCCGGGAGCCAGTGCCGTAAATACCATTACCATCACATCAACCAACCGTGATTCTTCTTCAGTAATCATTCAAGCTACTTCAGCCAGCGGTGTGATTATTTTGGATAACACAAAACATATCACCATCAGTCATCTTACCTTGGAAGGGATATTATCGGGAAGTGCCTCTCGTTGTGTCGAATTTAAAAACAAAAATAAAGATATCCTGATTACAAACAATTACATGCATACCTGTCCGTCCATTTATGCTTCACCTGCTATCATGGCAATTATTTCAGATAATTCACAAGACACAAATATTATTATACGAAATAATCATTTATTTGGAACCGGGGGTATCTGGATAGAATCGGCCAATCAAGCTTCATCAGCTTCCTACAATATCACCATTGAAAATAATATCATAGAGAATTTTTATTATTATGGTATTTATATGTATTATTCGGGGATAAACAAAGTACATCACAATACTCTTTACAAAAGCAATGCATCCAATCAAGGCTACGGTATTTACATGTATTATTGTAATGGTGTTATGGACGACATAACGAAAATAACATCCAATACATTCATTGGCGAATATGCTTATGTAGCTTATATGAACTATTGTTACAGCCATGGCGGTTTAGCTTCTTCGGATATTTTATTTGCAAACAATGAATTAATCCAAACAGGAACAGGGTGTAATTATTTGATTTACCAAAATTACGGAGGAAAATGGCAAAACATAAATAACAGCCTGATAAATACCGGAACCACAAGCTATATGATTTATAGAAACACAAGTTCAACGGAAAGCGTTAATCTTATAAATAATATCATTGCAAATTTAGGTTCTTGTTCCTATCTTGTATATTGCAATACTGCTACATCTACTTATATAGGAAGTGTTGATTATAATAATTATTGGAAAGGAAATGCCAATGCAGTAGCCTATTGGGGAGGTACTGCCTACAATGATTTGTTGTTATGGCAAAGTGCTTATCCAACCCTTAACATACATTCCGTAACTCTTCATCCTAAATGTAAAGATTCTACTTTGAATGCCATTCCATCCATATGGAATGGATTAGAATGCCCGTCTCACTATTTGGCAACGAATGATATTCGAGGAATCGACCGTAGTTTGTCTACCCATATGGGATGCTATGTGCCTATTTATGATTTAGATGCCGGATTAAAAGCGTTTGTTAGCCCACAAGGGAATGCTACCGTTACTCAAACAAATGTAACCGTAAGCTTAACAAATTGGGGATATGATACCTTACATAGTATAAACATCCATTGGAAAATCGACAGTGTGTTGGGGACACCCTTAAACTTAACCGGATTGAATTTGCCTCAATATAAAGACACCAATATATTGATAGGAAGTTATTTGCCAAGCCTTGGAAACATAACTCATTTGACGGCATGGGTCGATAAACCTAATGGGAAAACCGATCAAAACACCTTTAACGATACCATTAGCACTCAATCTTTAGGCTGTAATAGGATATTATACGGAACCTATACGGTGGGAGGTGTAGGTGCTGATTTTGTCGACCTTGCACAGGTATTACTTGAGTTAAATACTTGCGGCATTGCCGGCAATGTTAGTTTTCTCCTCCAAAATGGGATATATACCGAAAACCTTGATTTCACACATCACATACCGGGCATGACAGCAAACGACACTTTGACCTTTGCTTCACTGTCCGGAAATGCCGATAGTGTTACCATAGTTTCTTTTGATACGGCCGTTTTGTTTGGGAACGTCAATAATATTGTTCTACATCATCTTAGTTTTGACTTGACACAAGGCTCTTATGCCATTCTATTTAAGGATGCTTGCGAAAACATCGAAATCAATCACTGTCATATCAAATGTGATACAACTTCGACACGTTATGCCGGAATTTATAAGGAGGCTTCTTCCGGTGTAGTACATAATATCCGTATATTACATAACAACATAGAGGGCGCTTGCTATAATATTTATTTTGAAGGAGGTCTTAATACGTCTGAATTTGCTAATAACATAATTATAAATGATAATGTATTATCCAATGCGTATGAGCGCGGTGCTTATTTGTATTACAGCAATTTTAATAGCATTTCTAATAACAGTATACATACACGTAAAACAAACACTTCGTCCTTATACTACGGGTTAAGCATATGTTATTCGAATGTATCTGCCATACATGCCAACAAAATTTATAGTCATGAGCCCTTCAATGAGATTTACGGTATGTATGTGAATTATGTAAATTATTATAATGCTGTATCGACGGGCTTAATAAGCAATAATGAAATTAATCTCCAAGCCAAATCAAGCGATGCCTACGGAATGTATGTAAACTACAGTAAAGTAAATATATACCATAATTCCATACATCTAACGGCCTCTGCAGCAGCTAAAGGTTTATATGCAAATACCAACATTAATTACCCCATTGCCATTCGACAAAACAACATAGGGACTTATTCAAACTTGGTATATCCCATGTATTTACCCTCTTTTAACGGATTAACCTTAAATTATAATAATTACTATGGTTCTTACATCGGATTCATTACTTCCGGAATTTCGAATTTAGCTTTGTGGAAAATGACCAGCGGACAAGATGTGCATTCAACAAATATCAATCCGGGATTTGTTGATTTTCCCAACAGTCTAAAAACCGATGGAATGGGGTTAACGTGTAACC
>DHTG01000103.1:9179-15026 GCA_002411545.1 Bacteroidales bacterium UBA5266
AATATGGGTTCCAATGTGATAAACGCTATGAGTATCCATTTAAAAATCAACGGTGTCTTGATTCAAAGTTTGCCATGGACCGGTAATCTGAATGTAATGGAAGTCAGTGCACCCATTTATTTAGGCACTTTTGTAGCTTTATCGGGAAGCAATACCCTTATGATATATACAGAATTGCCAAATGGTCAAACAGATAACGATTTAAGCAATGACACCTTGCGGGTTGAAGTCTATGGATGTGATTCTACTTTATCGGGTCACTATTATGTTGGAGGGAGCGGAGCTGATTATACCAGCATATCGGAAGCAATAAAAGCATTGTCATATTGTGGAATATCATCTCCTACAACGCTTTATATTAACGCCGGAACATACGTCGAAAACGTGTACATCCCTTCCATACCGGGGACAAACAGCACACATACATTAACCCTTACATCGGCTAATGGCGATTCTTCTTCCGTAATCATTCAAAGTCCTTCCGAAAAAGCAGCTATCTCACTTTCTAATACAAACAATATTATCCTGAGAAATTTAACTGTCAATGCTATCTTATCGGGACAAAATTCAAATGCCATAGAATTGAAAAATAGCAATAAAAATATTCTTATTACACATAATTGTATCCAGACTTCCACCGATACGAGTGCTTCGGAAGCCTTAATGGCCATTTATTCCAATAATTCATTGGATACTTCCCTGGTGATTACATATAATTATTTCCACGGTAGTGGAGGTATTTGGATACAATCTGCATCGAATAATTATAGTTCCTACGATATCAGTATTACCCATAATATTCTTAATCAATTCCATTATTACGGTATTTATATTGCTTATTCCAATGTAAATACCATTTCAAATAATAAACTCTATAAAAATCCCTCTCAAGGGGGCTATGGATTGTATATAAATTATTCCAATGGAGTAATGTCTGATATTACACGTATTATAAATAATACTATCGTCGGCAACTTTACCACCTTAGCCTATTTGAATTATTGTTTCAGCAATCACGGAACGACAGTAGCTGATATTCTATTGGCAAATAATGAGTTTATTCAGAAAGGGAATGGAACATATATGGTTTATCAATCCTATGGAGGGAAATGGCAAAACATAAATAACACCTTGCTTGCCACATCCAATGCTTCTATATCGTATATGATGTATAAGTATTCGACCGTTAGCAATGGCATCAATATAATCAATAATTTATTTGTTAATTTAGGAAATGCCTCTTATCTATTGTATGTTCCAACATCTTCGTATGCAGGCACTGTCGATTACAATAATTATTATACTTCTGGAACTGATTTTGTTTATTGGGGAACGTCTTATTCCGGTTTACACGAGTGGCAAAACGCCTACCCCTCCTTAAACATGCATTCAAATACGGTGAATCCAGGTTTTGCTCAAACCGAAATCAGCGCAGAACCCCTATCATGGGTAGGCTTGATTTGTCCTCGAAATCCATTGATATTACGCGATATTAAAGGAATAACCCGCGGACAAAACACCTATATGGGCTGTTATGTGCCTAGCTTTAATTTTGATGCCGGTTTGGAAACGTTTGTATCTCCGCCTCAAAGTGCCATTGCCGGCACGCCTACTCCCGTAAGCATAAACATAAGCAATTCAGGTACAACCATCTTACAGTCTCTACGTATTCAATGGAAAGTCAACAACAATACCATGACCGCCGTTAACATTAGTGGATTAGCATTGGCTCAATATCAAGATACCGTCATCGTAATTGGAAACTATATCCCCGTCAACAATGTAAATGCGAACATCAAAGCATGGATAGAATTACCCAACGGCCAAGCTATGGATGATAACCAGGCCAATGATACCATCGAAACAACATCATTAGGTTGCAACCAAGTATTAAACGGAACCTATCTCGTGGGATCGTCGAGTGCCGATTTCCAAACACTGAACGATGCTTTCCAAGTGCTCACAAGCTGTGGCGTTTCAGGGCCGGTTGTTCTACAAATGCTGCCGGGAACGTATAACGGATTTTCTATTAATCAATCTTTTATAGGATGTAATCAGAGCCATACAGTCACTATTACTTCTTCAACAGGCATTGCTTCCGACGTAGTTTTCCAATCATCGGGGGTAGTTTTAAACCTTGCTAATACTAGCGATTTAGTCTTTACACATATTACTTTGGATGCAAGTTCCGGAACTCGGGCTATTCAATTGGGAAATGCTTGCGAAAACATCGAAATCAACCAATGTGTGATTAAGGCTAATCCTACGGCAAGTTCTACTACCTATGCCGGAATATATAAATCGAGTACGGGCATTGTCAATAACATCCGTATTTTACATAATCGCATTGATGGGGGTTATTACAATATTTATTTTTATGGTGGTGATGGTACAAGTGATTACGGAACCAACATAATCATTAATGGAAACATGTTGTCGAATGCCTATTACTATGGAGGTTATTTTTATTATACCGACTTTAACAGTCTTTCCGATAATATTGTAAGCTCCCGTTTAAGCAATACGTACAATTATTTCTACGGATTATATAGTGTTTATTGCAATGTGGAATCCTTAAGCGGAAATAAAATTCGTAGTTTCAATCCTTCTATCAATTATCCCTACGGCATTTACTTGAATTATGTAAATTACAATAACACCCATACCTCAGGCTTAATAGCAAACAACGATATTATCCTTAATGCAAACTCCACCTCATCGGCTATTTATGTTAGCAATAGCCGCGTAAACATCATGCATAATTCCGTATGGATGGATGGCAGCGGAGCCAATAGACTGATTTACCTCAATCCTATCGAAGACTATATGGTAAAAGTTAAAAATAATAATTTAGTAACTACATCTACCAGCGGATATGCTTTGTATCTCAGCAATACTAATTATGTGGGCACCTCTTTGTTTATGGATTACAACAATTACTATGCAGCTTATATTGGCTATGCTAACGGCAATGTGGCGAATCTATCCGTTTGGCGAACTACCACCCAGCAAGATGCGCATTCGGTAAGCCTTTTGCCTAAGTTTGTCGATGTGTCCAAAGACTTGCGATTGACCGACTACATAGGCTTGATGTGTCCGAGAGATACTTTGGTTCTTACTGATATGGACAAGAAAGCTCGAACATCCTTAACGGTGATAGGAGCTTATTCGGTAGCACTCTATGAAGATTATGATTTAAGTGCAGCCTATCTCGTGGAACCTGTCAATGCAATAGGAGGATGTTATCCCGACTATACCTCCGTAAAAATCGCCTTGTCAAACAACGGTATCTTCCCATTTAACTTTGCTTTAACCCCTTTACATCTACATGTAGAAATAAGTGGAAACATACTTTATCAACATGATACCATCATATCAGCCGGGACATTGGCTGAAATGCAACAAGATACTTTTGAGATTGCACGTATGATACCCGTCCACATAAACGGCGATTATCACATCCGTGCTTATTTAAGTTGTTCCGTCGACACCATACATTCCGACGATAGTCTGCAATATACCTATCATGTAAACAAAGCCTATCTCCCCTTGGATATTGATTTCAGCACATCTCCCACAGAAATGACTTTCCATAATCTTACCGGTAGTTTGAATTGGGAAGTGATGGCAGGCAATGAAAGCTCTCCCCCTATTTCACCTGTATTTGGCAGTGGTCGATTACGATTTGCTTCGGCATCTGGGAAAGGATCGATGGCACAGGCTATTACACAACCTCTCGATTTACAAGGCACCTATAGTCCCACCCTTGAGTTTTGGTATGCGCATGACAACAGTGCTCCCGATGCACGCGACCAAATCAATGTGTATGTCTCTACCGACGGAGGAATTACTTATACCTCTTTGATTAATGTATTTCGCTATGATTCCAACTTTAAAACCCCCACATGGAAATACTACCGAGTGGATTTGTCGGCTTATTCCAATCAATCCTGTGTTGTTTTTGCTTTTGAAGCACAGAGTTACGGAGGTAATAATCAAAACATCGACCGCATTCGTGTAGCGGCAGCTCCCGATATTAAAATCAGCGAAATTCTGGTGCCCGATTTGCAAGATTGTGATTTTATGAATAAATCATTGAAGCTCATCATAAGCAACAACACCTCCCAAACTTTCGATTTTAGTCATAACAACACTCATTTGAACGTAAATCTGACATATCCTACCGGACCTTCCTTTGATACAACCTATATATTAAATACTAAGGTATTACTAGGAGGACAAAGCGATACCCTGGTGATAGTCAACAATTATGACTTTAATATCCATGGAAGCTATAGACTCCTCACGTTTATCAACAGCGTTGATAGCAATTCCTTGAATGACACGTTGCGAAAAACGATTGAAATCAATCCTGACATCGCCATTACCTACATTCGCGACATCAGCCCGAAATCGACCGGCGATACGGTATATGCAAGTGCTTGGGTGAAAAATGCCGGAAGCCCAAAGGTAACACAAGTGCCATTACGCTTGAAAATCAACAATGCAAATGACATAACCGAAACATTGAATGCCTCTTTGCTTCCCGGCGATTCTATATATTACACCTTTAAGAAGGGATTTATCGTACCCGAAGCGAATCTCATCCAACCCTATTATCAATTATCCATACAATCTGAACTTGCTTGCGATGTGGTTGCAGCCAATAATATGAAGTTTATCAACGCTCGCATCATTGTCAATGATATTGCTGTTACCAAGATTGAAAAACCAACCGAAGAAGATTGCGATACCGGTTTTCACTTTGTCTATACCGCCGTTGAATTAACCAATCATGGTGATAGCGACGTCGTTGGGGTTCGATTAATCGTTCATATTGATAGCGGTAATGTAAGAGTAAAAGAATTGGGTCGTACCGTCACGGTCTATGCCAAATCGGCGGAAACCTTTGCATTTTCCACTCCTTATAAAGTGCCGAATATTGAAGACAGCAACGAAACCTATCGTGTAACAGCCTTTATCAATGCCGTTGAAAAGGATATAGATCCACTCAACGACACCCTCCGCATAGAGGCTTGCGTAGTTTATAATCCGGGCTTTGGCATCAATACATATACGGAAAATCAATGGTATGTAGAACAAAACCAACCCAATCCTGCCCTGACTTCAACCGTCATCCCTTATTATGTGCCACAGGATGGAGAAATTCGTTGTATACTAAGCAGCGTCAAAGGCCAAGTGTTGTATCAGGAAGTGCAGCAGGCAGAAGCCGGAAAGAACGAATTCTATCTTCCTACGAATCATTTATCCAATGGCATTTATTATTACAGCCTGACATACAAAGGCAAAACCATTGTCAGAAAAATGAACGTACAGCGATAGTCTCCTATCGGAAAACGATAAACGGCTCTTGGGGGAAAGTGGGAGCTTTTGCATGCCATAAACCGCCATGTAGGTCACAAAAATACCCTATGCAAAAAAATATTTAAAATTTGCTTTGGGTTGTTTTCCTGTGATTTAAGCGACTCAACCCTTCTCCTAATAGTATACTAAAGCTCGGATACAAAAGCCCGTAAAACAGTCTAAAAACGCTTTATACAGCATTTTAGATAAAAAACAGACCGATTTTAGGAAAAATCTATTAGAAATGCATCTATAACAAAGAAATAGAAAATATACACACATTTTGGGATATTACCATACATTATCTTTATACAGCATAAAAAGAGCTGCTGGATTTTTTATTGAAAACCACTTTAAACTTTTCATTATTCTAAATAAATATATATTTTTATATCCGAAAGATTGATTTTTATTTTAAGCTTATTGTTCTAGTTAGAAGAATAAAAGTTCTAGTTAGAACAATAATTGTTTTAATCAGAACTA
>DHTG01000050.1 GCA_002411545.1 Bacteroidales bacterium UBA5266
GTTGACTTACGACTTGGGACCCGAGACTCGCGACTTCCTCGTAATTCGTAATTGTTTTGAGAATTTTCACCCGCTGAATTATCTGTATCAACATCAGAAATACACCCGTTTGGGAGGGATGTTTTTATTTCAAGCTGTTGCAGAAAAAAAAACGGAAAGATGTTTTAAATCTTTCCGCAACAATAACAATTAAATAGAACAAACGCAGGGTTTTAAGGATAAACTATGTATGTGTATACACATATTGTACAATTTTAAACACTCGTTCGTTGCTTAATCCGGAGTGTTTCTTGGCTCTTTCCAAAGTGTATCCTTTTTGTTTATAATGTAAAAAAAGCTGAAATGCTAAACGTAGAGATTGTATAGCATCTTCATTTTTTATTTTTAAATCTATAGGAGTGTTTGATGTATGTTTGTCGCGTAATTTACACCATGCAACGAAATCATCAATGTAGATTAATCCTTGGTTCACAAGAGTTTTGTAATAGATGCTTTGTTCATAGTTATCAGATAATAAACTTAATTGATAAATATTTGAAATAGATGCTTTGTTATTGATTTTGTCTAACTCTTGAATAATAAGGAGAAGAGGTTCTTTTCTTTGAATGAATATTTCGTTATATATAAAAAGCGTATATAGATTAAGGTCGATATTGATTTCGGGGAGGAACTCAAAGGCTTCGCTTTTGTTTTCCAAGGCGAGTTTGAGCTTCTCATCGATTTGTTTGTGTTTGGTGGATTCATACAATTTCGATTGATGAGACAATGTTTGCATCAGCATGGCAATGGCATCATTCATGTTTTCGGTAATTTCAAACGTATTCCAAATTAGTTTTACGTATTTGCTTTTCAGAGGCAGTCCGAAAAAAGCTAAGATTTTCTTTTCTATATGTACCTTTTGTAAGTATTTTTCACCGTTTTGAGTAGGTCCACCTTCCGACAAAAGTTCGCTGTTGATGCGATAGTAAGTCTTTAAAGTCTCTTTAATATTTAACGTATGTTCCATTTCTTTTTCTTATGTCATCTTATACGAAAACTACAAGAAAAAGTTCTACATTTACTTGAAATTTTTCAGATTAATTTTACTCCGGCATTTGTCCTTGACGTGCGCGGTTTTCCATTTCAATTTTTCCGAAACGCAAGGTTATGCCGGCACTCATGTAGCGGCTGTCGTATTTAGTGGAACTGAAAGCTTTGTAATAGGGGCTTTCGCGGTTGTACTCTCTTTTATTCCAATTGAAAATATCTCTTACAGATATAAATACAGAGAGTTTTCGTTTGAAAAAATCAGCTCGTAATCCACAATCGATGGAGTAGGTGGCTTTATTTTCCATATAGAGAGATTTAGTAGGAGAACTATAGTTAGCTGAGGCGTTAATTTCGAGTATTTTGAATACTTTAGCCCAATAGTTCAAACGGAAGCTGTAGGAGAAGCTTTCGGTAACTACGAGGGTGTCATTACGCAATGAAGTGGGTTCGTAGTCGAATTTGGTTTTGGATTGAGAATGATAAACATTGGTGTAGAAGCGAATATTCATAAAGGACTTAAATCGGTAATTAAATCTAAATTCGCCACCGGCACGATATCCGCTACCTGCATTTACCGGCATGGAGTAAGTAACCATACGACCGTAGAAGTCATGATATATAACATCGCTCAAAGAGTTTATTTCATTTTTGCTGTAACTATAATAGCCTGATAGGCTTACATCGCCAATTTTTTTGAAATACTTCGACCATCCTCCATCAACCGAGTGTGTATAAGTGGGATTTAATAGGGGGTTGCCAAAAGAATAACTTTCCTCGTCGTATATGATAAAAGGACTTAGTTGGTAGGCACTTGGATAGGCTATGCGTCGGGTGTAACTGATACGGAAATTATGCATGCTCTTTGTCCGATAGCTTATGTGTAAGGAAGGGAATAAACCCGGATAAGTGGTTTTTACATTGTCGTCGGGAGAGTTTAGAATTTGATAATCCATTTGTTGGAATTGAAAGCGGCAGCCTACATTGACGGTGAAATTACCTATGCGCTGCCTTACACTGAGATATGCTTGCAGGGAGTTCGATAGTGAGAGATTCTCTTTGAAACGCAGAGAGTCTAATTCATAGGTAGTTGTTCCCGGGATTAGCGTGTCTTGAATCGATAGGGAATGGTTTTGACTAACATTTTCTACTAATCCCAAAGAGATTTCCCCCTTATCGGAGTAGGGGATCGAATAGTCTATTTGAGCATTAAATCCATATGAATTGCCCTTGTTATTTTCTTTTTTGTTTTTATCGAATATATTATATATCTGATAATCTCTTATATAGTCGTTGGTTGAGCTATTGTTTGAGAAGTTTCCTCCCATACTTATATGGAGGTTGTGTCCTTTGTTGTTAAATTTATGTTGATAGCGTAAATTACCGTATATGTTATTGTTATGAAATGTTTGTTGATTATGACTCGTATAGTCGTAGGTGGCTTCCGTAGGAAAATACTCTTTACGATAGTATTCACCGTCAGAAGCACTGTTAGATTGGCTGATATAACCATTAGTCCAAAATGAAAGGGTGTTCATTGTGTCGAATTCATAGGATACATTTAAAAAGAAATTACCGGAATAAGCGTTGTTCTTATTTTCATTTTCATAACGTTGATAAGAAGCTGTATCTTTTTGATCATTGAACATCAGATGGTAGCCGTTCCCTTGAGATTTATAATTCATTAAACTTCCGTTAAGGTAAAGATTTATCGAAAGTTTTTTATTTGCCCACATAATGGATGCCCAAGGGCTTAGCAAGGGGCGTGTGGAGGCAAAGATGCCAAAACTCAGGAAACTGTTTCGTAGGATTTTTGAAGTGGTTACAATATTAATGATACCTCCCGTTCCTTCGGCGGCGTATTTTGCCGAGGGATTGGTTATTACTTCAATGCGATCCAAGGTATTGGCCGGTAATTGTTGAATATAAGTTTTTAGGTTTTCAGCACTTAATTTGGAAGGTTTATCGTTTATCCATATTTCCACACTCGATACCCCGCGTAAGCTCACATTGCCTTCAATATCGACTTCTATGCCGGGGGCTTGTTGTAGCGCATCCGATAGGGTGCCGGTTTGTATACCTGCATCTTCCGTAACATTGTAAATCATTTTTTCACCGTCAAAGACGTACACCGGCTTTTTTTCTACAATGGCTACTTCTCCCAATGTGGCGGATGCAGGTATCATACGGATACTGTCTAAATGAAGGGATGTTTCGCCGGCTTTACAATAGATAGGAAGGTAATGATGTAAATACCCTACATAAGAAGCCCGAAGGAGGTAGCTCCCGGAACGAACTTCCGTAAGGACAAAACGACCCCCTTCGTCGGTAACGACTCCTTGAATCATGCTGCTGTCAGTGGCATGCAATAATGCAATATTGCCGAAAAATAATGCTTCATGGCTAAGACTGTCTATTAACACTCCATCTATCCTTATCTTGTTTTGTGCCTTGCTAAGGGTATGCATGCAGCATAAAAAAATCAATATATATTTTATGTATTTCATATGGAGGCTTGTAGTACTACTGTTACTCGAACAGCAAAAATACTTAAAATTTTATTATAAATTATATAGTGTAATATATATGTAATTACTAATGTCCGATAAAATCCAACAGATTCTTCGTTACGCTCAGAATCTGTAACAATATCGGAATTTTTATCGGACAATAATAATATGTAATATTAAAAAGCTGTAATATTTTGTTTTTATAGATTGAACATTTGGAGAAGATTCAATGTTTTTCATTTGTTAATAACTTATAAAATTCATTAAATATGTTAAGAAAATCCTTCTTTTTTTTGTTTACAGCCTTTATATTAGTAGCTTGTGATGCGAAACAAACAGAACAAATAGAATCGTCAGATTCACAACAAACATCAAATGTTGTTGTGGAAACGATTATGAATCGACGCAGTATTCGTTCTTACAAGCCGGAGCAAATCAAGCCGGAGGAGTTGGATGTTATCTTAAAATGTGGTATTAATGCCCCCAGTGCGCGCAATCGTCAACCTTGGGAGGTAAGGGTAATCCAATCCAAAGAAACGTTAAGCAAGTTAAATACGGATTATATCAATTATACTAAAATACAAAATCCCGAATTAGCTGATAGGGTTCCTGATTATGATGTGTTGTTTGGAGCTCCTACTTTTATTTTGATAGCCGGCGATACGACCGAAATGTATGCTCATAACGATTGTGGCATGTTGGTTCAAAATATGTTGCTGGCTGCCGAATCTATGCAAATAGGTTCTTGTGTGTTGGGAGGAATTATCCGATATATCAATTCACCACAAGGTCAATCTTTCCGTGATAGCTTGCTTTTGCCTAAAAACTATAGCTTGTTTATTGGTGTTGTACTAGGTTATAAAGCCGAAAAACCGGACGCAAAACCGCGAAACGCATCTAAAGTACAAATAATTTCTTAATAGGTTAATCTTAAATTAGTTGACTCTTTGCTGGCATATAAAATGGGATGTATAAAAAGATGAAAAGCTGTCTAATGAAAGACAGCTTTTCTGTTAAAACTTTTAAACCAATGAAAAAAACTCTACGTAAATTAAGCCATTTTGTTTAATTTAATCATCAATCCTGATTTTAAATTAGCGGCTTTATTCTTGTGTATCACACCTTTTTTTGCTAATTTATCAATGAGTGATACCACCTCAGGCATCTTTTCTTTAAGTTCGGATGCTTGCTGTATGTTTCTTGCTTTCTTAAGTGCATTACGCATGGTTTTAGCCCAATAACGATTTGCTAAACGTTTCTTTTCGTTTTGTCTGATTCGTTTTAGTGCTGATTTATGATTTGCCATTCTTAATAAATGTTTATAATGATATTATTCTTATTTTTTTTCGCATGCAAAAGTATAATTTTTTTTGATGAGAAGTGGATCTTTTTAGGAAAATTTTACAAAAAAGGTTTATATGCCTAATAGTAAATAAAATAAGCTTACTCAAGCATTAAACTCATATAAGGATGTGCACGGGTGAATTGTTTAAAAATTGTTTCAGAATCTTCCAAAGGATATCCTAACAACAGTTTGGTTAACTGTCTTATGTCTAATTCATAAGGGGATTGATTGTCGGGTAACTGATGTGGATTTATTGAATAACATTGTCCGTTATTAATGTAATAATTCTCCTTGTTTTGAGCAATATCTTTGTCGTGGATGGAAACAATTATAGAGATGTGCGGATGAGCTGCTGCATAGAGTTGTAGTAAAGTTTGGGGAATCAAGATGCGCGCCATACCTTTACTGAACAGATTTTGATGGTTGTTCGCCGGTTTTTGCCGGAGAATATGCTTACAGTTATAATGAAGAGTGATTTCTTGCAGGAAAATCTTTTCTATGGTTGAGTCGGTGCATAGCATTTCTTTTATACTAATGAGTGAATCCTGCCTGATGGCAAAACATAAACCCTGTATGGTGTTGTTTTGAAGAGCTATAAATATGTTTCCATTATCTAATTGAAAAGAAGTATAAATGGCTTTGAAGTCATGAAAACTTTTCTGAATGCACAGATTCCTTTTCGAGTTCTGTAAGGTATAAAATTGATAGGCTTCCTTTAGTCCTTTACTTGTAAGGATGCTTATTTGGGTATTGTAATTTTTAGTCGCGTTGTTTTGGTTCTTATAGCTTAGCTTTTCTTCTGAATAATCAAATGCGGGGGTATAATTTAATTTTTCATAGAACCGTATCAGCCAATTTTCTTGCGGAATAAGAGTGCTTAGTGAAATTTTTCGTTTTTTCATCTCATGAAAAGCATACACCAGCAATTCTTTCATAATTCCCTTGTTTTGATATTGCGGTAAAGTGGCTGCACCGGAAATATAGGCGGTCGGAATATGTTTGCCATAAAACGTCATGGCATAGGGCAACATTTGTAAACAGGCTACAGCTTTCCCTTCCAAAAGATAAATCAAGGTGTTTTCATTTTTATATTTTGCGTTGAAATAAAAATCGATAAACTCATCCGTATCCTCCGGGAAACAAGTTTTCCAAATGTATTTTACATCTTTTTTACTTAGATTGTCAGCATATACGATCATAGGTCTTCATTCAAAGTGGCCATGTGTTTTTTTAAAAGAATGCTTGGATGATAAGATAATTTTGCCTGACGTAATCCGGCTTCGTTTAAATCTTCTTCTCTGTTAACATAGGTAAAATGTTGCATTTCGTGTTCAACAAATTGTTGGTTAATCATAGTATAAGCTCCTTGATATTGTTTCAATGCTTTTTCAACTTGCACATCAAAGATTTTATCATTGATGGCTTGACCTATCGTAAAAGCAACTACTTGATTATCCACGCGCAAAACTCCACCTTTAAGACTTAACTCATCAAAAAGCTTTAAGGCAATTCTAACGGCACAATATTCTAATTCCAGTAAACAATTATCGCCCCCGCAATCATTTTCTTCCATCCATAATGTATGCATTTCCGCACAAGCCGAAATATCGGCAGCACTCATAGGTGTATATTGATAGGAATAACTATTCTTGAATTTATTAATATGGTTTCTTTTGGATTGGTATTTTTTCCCTTTTAAATATAGCAAATCCTCTACCTTATATATATAATCAAACTGATCCCTCCTTTCTTCAAATGTAAATTGCTGAGGATATATTTCTTCGATTATATTTTTCATGTCATCTGTCAGATTAACCAATCGAAAAACAATCTTAGTCTCTCTGGTATATGCTATTAAAGCATCCATACTTTCTTTGATATTGTCATTTCCGATAGGAAAGTTGAATAAAGGGTTGTTTTTATCTTTCATTACCGCAAGAATCAGCATATCATTGATAAACGTATAATAAGGAGCAAATGCTTCACTCCAAATAATCATATTTGAAAAATTCCAATTGCATAAAAGAGAAGGATTTTGCTGCAATATAGGTTGTAAAAGTGTTTGATCGGTTAAACGTACAGGTTTAAATGTTATCATGAAAATAGTAAATTTAGTTAGAATATATACTAAATATTACGTAAACAACAAAAGTGAATTTTTGTTTGTCGAATAGGCAATCCGATTTCTGTTTATATATGATATTGAACGCAGGAAAATGACCTTACTATTTTTTTATGTTTTATTTCGCGCTGTTTGATGGATGTGATGTGCTTGTTCAATATTAAAAGCAGGTAAAAAGGATTGGCTTTTATTTTAGATATCAACCTAATTAGATAATTTTGTGTAACTTTGCATTTTTAATAATGTAAATTTATAAAGCTTATATATCAAGGTAATGAACAAGAATAACACAATAAAGAAACACTATCCTTCTTCTGAAAAAGTATATATACAGGGCAAACGTTTCGACATAAAAGTCCCTATGCGTAAGATTACATTAACCGATACAGTTGAAATAGTAGAGGATAATAAAAAGTTCACTCCAAATGCTCCGGTGTTTGTATATGATACCAGTGGCGTTTATACGGATGATAAGGTAGAAATAGATTTGGGAAAAGGCTTACCGTTGATACGTGAGTCATGGCTTATAGCGCGCAAAGATGTGGATGAATTAACGGAACTCACTTCCAGCTATGGACGAGAACGTTTACAAGATAAAAGTCTGGATAGTATTCGGTTTAAACATATTCGTATGCCCTATAAGGCAAAACAGGGAAGAGGGGTTACACAAATGTATTATGCAAAAAAAGGAATCATTACCGCCGAAATGGAATTTGTATCGATACGCGAAAATCAAAATGCGGAAGCTATGGGTATAGAATCGCATATCACTCCGGAGTTTGTACGTAATGAAATTGCCGAAGGTAGGGCCATTATTCCTGCAAATATTAATCATTTGGAATGTGAGCCTATGATTATCGGCAATGCCTTTTTGACTAAAATTAATACCAATATTGGGAACTCTGCTGTTTCGTCGGATATACAAGAAGAGGTTGAGAAATCCTTGTGGAGTTGCTATTGGGGAGGGGATACTTTAATGGATTTATCAACAGGGGCTAATATTCATGAAACCCGTGAGTGGATTATCAGAAACTCACCGGTGCCCATTGGTACAGTGCCTATTTATCAAGCGTTAGAAAAGGTTAATGGAGTAGCTGAGGAACTAACATGGGAGGTTTATCGTGATACTTTGATAGAACAATGCGAGCAAGGGGTGGATTATTTTACCATACATGCGGGTTTGCTTAGAAAACATATTCCTTTAGCAACAAAAAGATTAACAGGTATAGTTTCTCGCGGAGGTTCTATTATGGCTAAATGGTGTACAAAACATAAGCAGGAGAATTTTTTATATACGCATTTTGAAGAGATATGCGAAATACTCAAAGCATATGATACTGGGATTTCTTTGGGTGACGGTTTACGTCCGGGTAGTATTTACGATGCCAACGATGCCGCTCAATTCGGAGAATTAAAAACCATAGGTCAGTTAACAAAAATTGCTTGGAAACACGATGTACAAGTGATGATTGAAGGTCCGGGACATGTTCCTTTACATAAAATCAAAGTAAATGTAAGCAAACAGAAAAAGTTTTGTTTCGATGCTCCTTTTTATACATTGGGACCTTTGGTTACCGACATAGCTCCTGCTTATGATCATATTACTTCGGCCATTGGTGCAGCCTTGATAGGATGGTATGGTACGGCCATGCTTTGTTATGTAACGCCTAAAGAACATTTGGCTTTGCCGAATAAGGAGGATGTTAGAGAAGGTATTATTGCCTATAAGATTGCTGCTCATGCTGCTGATATTGCCAAAGGGCACCCTTTGGCACAGATTAGAGATAATGCCATGAGTAAAGCTCGTTTTGATTTCCGCTGGAAAGATCAATTTAATCTTTCCTTAGATCCTGCTAAAGCACTCGAATTCTTTCGAACAAGACATGGTGCTGATGAAAAAGATTCCTCTTTTTGTACCATGTGTGGACCGAATTTTTGTGCCATGCGTATCTCCAAGGATGTGAAAAATTGTATGCTCGATAAAAAGAAGAAAGTATAAACACTTATAAAACGGATTTCGTTTTTTTTACGGATATTAATCATAAACCTACCCGAAAAAGAAGGATAATCGCTTTTGGTGTTATAGTGGATTTGATTCTCCACAAATTACTTTTACGGTGTCCTTACCATTAAAGTAGTAAGCGTTTAAATCTTCGCAAGTAGATGCTTTGGTTGCACTTAGTGATTTTTCGTATTGTTTGATTTCATCTTTTCCATGATATTCAACACATAAACATGAATGTTTATCACAGGATAATAATCCGATTGAACATAACACAAAAAATCCTATCTTCTTTTCCATTCCAAAATATTTAATCGTGTATTAATAATAATCAATGCAAAAATACATTTTTTTTAAAAATAAAGTATTTCTTACATAAAAATATACCAAGCATTGTAACAGTTGAGTGGTAAATATCACAGCAATTATTTAAAAGCTGTTTCGCTTAATCCTTTACCGGTAAGCTCAAGTTCTTTCATATAAGAGGGAACCTTTTTGCCTAGATATTTATCAACATATAATTTAGCTAAATACTGCCCCAACATAAAACCATGACCACGTAAGCCGATCAATAGGCCATTATCAGGGTCGACAATATAACGGGGTTCGGTATAGTAGCCGCTCCAAACGGCATGAAAACCTATACTGCTTAGGTTGGGTATCCATTGACTAAATACTTCAGAAACGATTTCAAGAAAATCTTTGCTGTTGTATTTCAGGTTTTGGCGAGCTTCATTGGGATCACAACCCGGAGAAGCACATCCGATGACTTGACCGGTTTTCAGGAATTGTTGACCGTAAACAGCCGAAAATCCTTTGTAGTGCCGACGGTCGATAACCATATCCAAAGCATCTCCGTTTTTTCCCAAATTAGGCATACGACGTGTGATGAATGCTTGATGTTTTACCGGATATGAACCGGTTTCTATACCTAACATCTTAGCAAATTTTTCGGCATTACTCCCCAATGCATTTACAAAATGATTACAACAATATTCAATATATTGTTTGGTATGTGTTTGCACCAAGACATAATATTTCTCTCCTTGTTTTTTAACATTCAGGAGTTGGCAGTCTTCCATAATCATGCCGCCTTTATCCAAACCTTTGGCACGAACAAATTCAATGGTACGACCCGGTGTAGCTTGCCAACAATCATTTGCTATCAACGCATGAGAATAGGTTGTTAAATCGGGATTCCATAAGGGTGATACTTCTTTTTGAAAATCTTTCCTGTCGACCATATAGGCATCCGACCATGCACGCGAGGCATCCAAAGCACGGTAAGTGGCTTCGTCATGTACCAAATTTACGTAGCGAGTGGGTTTATAATCTATATTATATACCTTTTGAATTTCTTTGAATATTTCCAAATTATGTTTGGCGATATCGGAAATGTCGGGATTGGAAAAGGTAGGCCGTCCGCCTCCTATGTTACGCCACGAAGAACCTCTATCGTAATTAACAAGTAAACATTGTTTACCTGCTTCGGCAAAATAACGGAACAAAGCACTGCCTGCAATACCTCCTCCGGCAACTAAGATATCAACCGATTCTTTCTTAACCTTATCATTAGCAGAGAATACAAATGTTTCTTTGGCTTTGGTGTTAAACAAGTCCCCCAATGTTACCTGGTTGGATAATGGAGCACGAGGTGTGGAATCGCCGGTTACTTCAATGCCGTATCCCCTGAGGATTTGTTTGGCTCGCGGAATGCAACGTTTCCCTCGGCAGGGACCCATACCTAAACGGGTAATGTGTTTTAATTCATCTACCGATATAAAGGAGCGTTTACCGATGGTTTGCAGCAGTTCTTCAATGCTCACATCTTCGCAATGACAAACATAGGTTTCGCTTTCAATTTCTTGTGCCGGCTTAAAGCTTAAGGGTTTCGGATAGTTCGATTTGACAATAAAACCTCTTGCTTTTATCAAATCTTCACCTGAAAGTGTAGTGGCTTTGATACGGGCAACATGGGTTTTGTTTTTCTTTTTAAATATCTTTTCGATAATGCCTTCGCCGAGTTTTTGACCGTTATTGTCGACTAAAAACACCTCTGCCCCTTCTTCTGCGTTGTATTCTATCGGTAAGAACAATTGTGCTTTGGCAAGATTGTATCCGAAAATGGCCAATCCCGGACATTGATACACACATTCCATACAGCCTATACATTTGTTGAAATCAATAGCAGGAACCGTAGATGTGCTTGATTTGGTGATAGCACCGTGCGGACAGGCAAAAGCGCAAGGATTGCAGGCAAAGCCATACAAACAATCAATTTGAACAAAGGGTTTGGCTTGCATACGCTCCGGCGACGGCAAATAGGGTTTTTCTAAAATCCGCACCGGATGTTGTTGCGAGTCGATGTATTGTTTGGATATTTCCAAATAATCATCATAATTAAAGCGTTTGCCAATGCTTTGGGCAACCTCATAAGCAGCTTGTTTCCCTCGTAATACGGCACTGGTTCCTTCGCCTATGCGAATGGCATCGCCTATGCCGAAAGTATGGATGCCGAAAACTTCTTTTCCTTTAACCAATAATTGGTCGTCGGGCACTAAACCTGTACATATATTAATGATATCAATATCGTCAATAATTTTTTCGGTTCCCGGAATAGCTTTGAAGTCTTTGCATTCGGCGATAATGGCAGCCGTAATGCCATCGTGTTTTTCATTGGGTATGGCTTTTAACAATATGTGAGATGTTAAAACGGGAATACCCAAACGGCGTACACGGTTTGCTTGAACGGGAAATCCACCTTCGCCCGGCATGGCTTCGATGATGGCTTTGATGCTTGCACCAGCTTGCATGCCTTGATAAGAGGTTAAATAGCCGATATTACCGGCTCCTACGGTTAAGACTTTTTTGCCGAGGAGGGTATGTTCCTGATTCATCATTTTCTGGAAAACAGCAGCGGTATACACGCCCGGAAGGTCGTCGTTCTCGAAGGTAGGCATAAAAGGAATGGCGCCCGAACCTATCACGAGATATTCCGCATCCACATAAGCTATTTCTTGATTTTCGATGTTTTTAATGGCAATACGTTTGTCTTCCAAGATATCCCATACCGTTTGGTTGAGTAAAATCCCGTCGTGATTGTCGCCTGCTAAGGTTTTGGCAATTTCGAAACCCCTCATACCGCCGTATTTCTTTACTTTTTCGAAAAAGAAAAACTGATGGGTTTGCATATTAAACTGCCCGCCGATAACCGCATTGTTATCAATCACCAAATTAGGAATATGCAACTCATTAAGTGTTTCACGGCAAGCCAATCCCGCCGGTCCTGCGCCGATAATGGCTACCGTTGTTTTATAAATCTTTATTTCTTGTTGACGGTTTTCACTATAAGTGGGTTGGTAATCTTTCGGTATTTCCCGCACTTCTTTCACACCGTCGACTTTGGTGATGCATATACGGCGAATTTCACCGTCGACCAACATTTCACAGGCACCGCATTTACCGATGCCGCATTCCAAACTCCGTTGACGGTTTTGAAGACTATGGCTGTGAATGGGAAATCCTGCCTGATGCAAGGCAGCTGCAATGGTATAACCCTTTTTCCCGCACACTTTCTTTCCTTCAAACAAAAATTCAACGATTTCGCTCTCGGGTATGTCTAAAATGGGATGATTCTTTATTTCGTACATATTATAATATCGTTATTTTTATCTTGTTATATATATCTATTCCGTTAAAAAAACAAAATGCAAAGGAAAACAAAATTTTTGTAAACTCATAGGGTTTTTGAGGAGAATGTTGAAAATAATGGGAAAAATTTATAAACAAAAAAAATCGTAAAATGGTTACCCCATTGATTCAATGTTTGGATTTAATGAATCATCCTTCCATTTTAATGGATTATTGTTAATTCGTGGCATACCTACGGCATGCCGCTTTTCTTCTTTATCATTTGTTTTACCGAGCGATTCATTCCTACGGAATGTTTTATACTTATTTAATAGATTTTCTTTATGTTAAGAATTATTTTAAAAACACTACTGTTCGATAAAATAAGTTATTAACGACAGATTCTTCGCTTTACTTAGAATCTGTTGAATTTTATCGGACAATGATGTTAAAAACATTAATCTCATCAAAAAAATAATTCTCCACATAAACAGCATTCCGTAGGAATGAATCGCTCGGTAGAAAATGCATTAACCTAACATTATCTTCGCATTCCGTAAGGAATGCTCCTCTGTTGTGGTTAAATAAAATAAACCCTGTAAAATACCTCTTTTTCATTTTCAAGGATTTCTGCCTTACAAAATAAAATTTTTCTAGTTACTAAATTAGAGATGTATTTTTTAAGAGGCTAGAACAACTATTAATTTGATATGCCGTGTCGTTTCGGATTATATGGTCGTAGAAGCGGGGTTTATCGAATCATTCAATACTACAATTTTTTGAATTAGCGTCAGGGAAACGACTGATTTGCAAGTTAAAAAAAGCATATGTGTTATCAATTTCCAAGAGCGCTCTTGACTTTTAGGCGAGTTCCATCGCTTGTCAGGGTTTGTGTTTTATTTTAAGCAATTTGGAAGCATCTCCAAAAAGCTTAAACACTTGTCATAATTTAATTCATAATAATTTACTCCTAAATTTATGGTTTCATAGTATTGGGATTGGTTCACTTTATAATACTCTTCTGATGGTATTTTCCAGAAATCACGACCCAATTTTTCTGTAATAAACCACTTTTCAAGTAATCGTGCAGCTCTTCCGTTTCCATCTCGAAATGGATGTATATGTGCAAATCTTAGATGAATCAACGAAGAGAAATAAAATACTTCTTTCTCGTTAAGGTTTGTAGAAATTAATTCTTTTATATCATCGAAAAATGTTTTCATTACTTGCTCGATAAATTCAGGTTCAATTGCCATATAAGCTAAGCCTGATTT
>DHTG01000043.1:0-21238 GCA_002411545.1 Bacteroidales bacterium UBA5266
AGTTGTGTTACCGGCTTGGTTACCCTCAATGTGGCGACTGCATTTACATTTAAAGGTTATATCGTTATCCTATTGTTGATACAATTCGGTGGAATTAATATTGTAGCTTTTGCTACTTTTTTATCGTCCTTTTATGTGGAGAAAAAGTTACGCTATCAATCTGTGATGAAAGAGATGCTCAGTACGAGTTTACATGGTACTAAATCCTTGATAAAAGAAATATTACTGTATACTTTTGTTATTGAAATAATTGGAACATTGGCTTTCTTTTTATATTGGAATCATACTCTTTTTTATAGTGATTCTGTTTTTGAAAATGTGTTTTTGTCGATCTTTCACTCAATATCATCGTTTAATAATGCGGGGATATCGTTTATCGATGGAGGGATGACTGCTCCTTTATTTCGTTGGGATCATTATGTTCAAATTATTACAGCCATCCTCATATTTTTAGGAGGAATAGGTTTTATTACCATTCATAATATGTTGTATAGTGTGCGTTATAATCCGAACAAATTAAAATATTGGTCGCGTTTGCAACTCATGTCGCGTTTAACGCTGAAAGTTACTTTGTTTCTAATTGTAAGCGGTGCCCTTTTATTCCTCATATTTGAATCAAACAATAGTTTGCAGGGAGCCAGTTTAGGAGATCGTATTTGTACGGCTTTATTAAATACGGTGTCGTGTAGAACTGCGGGATTTTCGACGGTTGATACGGGAAGCTTAAACGTATCAACATTATTAATCTTTATTTTTTTAATGTTTGTCGGGGCCGCACCCAGTTCAACGGGAGGGGGTATTAAAATTACCACATTTTATATCTTAATTAAATCGGCGTTAGCCACTATAAAAGGGAAAAAAGAAGTCAGTGTATGTAATCGTGCTATTCCTTTTAATTTGGTTGATAGAGCTTATGCTGTTGTTTTATTCACATTAGCTTTTATCTTTACCGGAATTTTAATTTTATCAATCAGCGATCCCCAATTTGATTTTGTAAACATTACATTTGAAGTCTTTTCAGCTATTGGTACCGTTGGTTTGAGTATGGGTATAACGCCTTATTTATCCATAGTAGGGAAAGCTACCTTAATATTGTTAATGTTTATAGGAAGAATAACTATTTTTACTTTAGCTATTTCAGTTGCACGTAGAGCCATGTTTACCAATTATTCATTAGCAAGAACAAATTTAAATATATAAAATGTATCAGGGTTGTTTATTACGTGTAGTTTTTGCCCTCATTGGTTTTGCTGTAGGAGGAACCTTTGGAGCTTTGGTTGGAATAGTATTAGGTGGTTTCTTAGACAACCTTATTCCTAAAAAGAAAGGCATTCCTGAAACGGTATTACATGGTATAACTTCGTTATCGGTTGTACTGATAAAATCCGATTCTTCCATCATGAAGTCGGAATTATACTTGTTTAGGGATTTTATGCTTAAAAATTTTGGTCAGGCTGCTGCAGCCAAATCAATTGATATTTTTAAAGAAATAAAAGACTATGATATATCGACGGAACAGGTATGTAATCAGTTAAATAATATTCTAAACTATACAGAAAAAACAGAAATATTGAGGTATTTGTTCCAATTGGCTTATGTAGACGGAAATCTGAATCAAGCGGAATTGTCCGTTTTGCAGTCCATATCCTTGCATTTAAACGTCAGTCAACAAGATTTTCTTTATATTAAAAACACTTATTTCTATTATGCTCATCAGCAATCTTCCTTTTATGAAAGGCATACACATACGACAACACGTTCCAATCTTGACAGTGATTATGCTATTTTAGGGGTGAGTGTCAGGGATAGTAATGAAGACATCAAAAAGGCTTACAGAAGATTGGCTATAGAAAATCACCCCGATAAAATTGAACATCTCGGTGAGGTGGCACGTAAAAAGTCTGAAGAAAATTTCAAAAAGATCAATCAGGCATATCAACGCATCAAAAAACAACGGAACCTTTAGCGGGCTTTTGTCTCAAGAAATCAGTAATATCTTTTTCAGAAAAGCCGGTGTAATTTACCGATCGGATGATATTTCCTTTGTCGGAAAATAAAATTACCGGCATTTTTCCATTGGTAATTGCTAAGAATTCACCAATGGAGAAAAGGGCATAGTCTAAAGGAACAAGTTTGTTTTCGCTGAAAAAGTGCTTTATTTCGGTAGAATCGCTACTTTCCCAAAATATACATTTTACGTGTGAAGGAGCTAATTGATTTTGTTTTATAATTCTATCGATTTTTTCGGCAGCTATTTTGCAATATTTGCATTTGGTTGAATATAAACATATCAACTGATAACCACTACTAAATGTATCGTATTTTGTTGTTTTATGCAAAGCTTTTTCGTAGATGTTGGTATTTATACGGACTTCGGTACGAAAGATTTTTTTGTAAATATAATCCGGGGCATCAATAAGCATAAAAGCTGTGGAAGCGCTAAGGGTTAGTACAATGAAAACAGCAAGCTCGTATTTCCTTTTGTGATAAAAACGTATGTTTACCAACAAGAGTAATCCCATCAACACTAAGTTCTTAATAATGGATTGGGTATGATTGAGCATGATTTTATCGCCAAAACAATAGCAATTGTTGATGTCAACATCGAACAGTAGGGGTTGTAGGCATAAATAGAGAGTGAATCCGATTAAAAATAAAAAAGTAACCACGTAGGTAAATCGAATACACAAATTAGCAATCAGTAAAACACCTAGTACAAATTCGGTCGCAATGAGTAAACGCGTCAATGTAGCTGTGATTGCAAAATTAAAAAGCTGATGTTCGTATATGTATACATCAAAGGCATCGATAGAGATATATTTCAATATTGCTGAGGCAATAAATACACATCCAATGAATATGCGGATGGTGTGCGAAAGATATTTATTTTTATTTAGCATATTTTATTGTTTGTCATACTGAAGGATGTCTTCACAGAGAAATACCAACTCAATGTTACATTGATTAAACATTGCTTCGGATTCTTTGCCGGCATGATATTTTTTTTCGCAAACAACACGTTTAATGCCGCAATTGATGATCAACATGGCGCAAGTACGACAAGGGGTCATACGACAATAGAGTGTGCTGTCTTTAAGAGAAATTCCTAATTTAGCTGCCTGACAAATAGCATTTTGTTCGGCATGGACCGTACGTGTGCAATGGCATGTTACGCTTCCATCTTCATGTATCAATTGTTTCATTTGATGGCCTACTTCATCGCAATGGAGCATTCCGACCGGTGAGCCTACATAACCGCTTACTAAGATTTGTTTATCTCTAACAATTACACATCCACTGCGTCCACGATCGCAGGTGGCTCTTGTTGAAACAGTATTGGCGATTTGCATAAAGTATTCATCCCACGACGGACGGACATATTGTCGTATTTCTTTGCTCATAAAGATAATTTTGTTAATACGTTTTCAATTTGTTGATACAGTTCTTCTATGCTTCCATTGTTCAAGAAAGTGAAATCGGCCAGTTCAATGCATTTTTTTAAATTCTGTTTATAGGGATTGGTCGAAGAGAATTCACGTGTTTCGTTTTCAATAAATGTGTGAAAGTCGATATGGTCGGTTTCGGAATTGCGCTTTAGGATGCGTTGGTAGCGTAATTCTGGCAGCGCATCTATAGCAAAAAGGTAGAAACAATAGTGTTTTCGTAATGATATAATTTCCCCTTCGGTTCGTATGCTTTCAATTACACTGTGTTGGTTGTTCAATAAAGCTTCTTTGATTAATTGGTCAACAATGTATGAGGGAGAATGTGTTTGCCGTAAGTGATTTGCAACGATTACCATTGAATCACGGTTGGGGGGTAATTGCCGGTGTTGTATTTCACGTAGCAAAAACGAACGTACCGAATAATGCTTGAAGTTTTTTTTGGAAGTTAAATATTCAACAATCGTTCCTTTGCCTGCACCTATTGTTCCTGTAATACCAATTATTACCATTGATTCTTATATCGTTTATGATTTTTTATTTCATTGCAAATGTACATAAATTTATTTAAACAAGCCTTATTGTAAAAAAAAACTACACCTTTTTTACTGTGTTTTAAAATACAAGGATTAAGCAAAGATTTACAATTGCATTAATCTTTAATGCAACGGATAGAATAACCCATTTCCTGGCTACGGGTATGTCGGCTAGCAATGCTATAATTATAGTGTAAATATGTGTACCAGGCATAATCACCATAGATCTCAGTTGCACTCCACCAATACGAGTTGTATCCAAAATGGATAAAATTGCCGTTGTTGTCACGATAACCGGCAGGAAGTGCCGTGAAACCGGTTTCATTGCTTGCATCTGTGTTAGGACTAATCCAATGTGTAGTGCCGGTTTCTTTTAGTTTGCCACCGGCAACCTCTTCTCCTCCTAAAAATTCTATTAATTCAGTCCATTCTGCATCGGTTGGTAAATGCCATCCTTCCGGGCATGCGGTTTTCGAAGCTTGCCAATTATATAATACACCATAAGTGCTATAATTTGAAGATGTTTTAGCATCAGTAATATTCGTCCCGTTGTAATCATATACGTAATAATAAGGTGCTGTTTCTGATCCAGTTTCAGGTCCTACAACACTTGGTAAATATCTTAAATTTTCAGCCATCCATACTTGATTTCCTATACTAACTATTTTATAAACATTGCCGTCGCGTAAATCGGTGAAACTATTTATATTATTGTCTTCAAGTGTTTTAAATGACACGGTATTTCCGTATCCGGTACCTGCACTGTTAGTGGCGTATGCTCTTACATAATACGTTGTATTTGGTTCTAAGCCGCTTATGTTGCTTGTAAAACTGCCTGTATCGATACCGTCATCTGTTTTATTACTGTTTAGTGTATTGATAGTAGGATTTTTGTCTATACCCCAGCATACACCACGCGCTGTGACAGCTGATCCTTTATCGTTACTTATATTTCCACCTGATATAGCCGTTGTTTGAGTGATATTGCTGACTTCTGTGGTTGTAAGAATTGGAATTTTCCCTGGTCTATATTCAACGTCTTCATCACAACTCATGACGAAAAATATGCATACTCCAATAAATAAGAATGAAAATCCTAAAAATATCCTTTTCTTCTTCATTTTTATAAAATTTAATTATTTATTTCTTTCTTTATCAGCATTAATTTAAAATAGGTTCTAATCTTTTTAAATAACATATAATAGATACGTAATATTGTGTTTAAAGTTACTTTATGTTGGAATTGTTTCTATAATGCTAATCTTATGTTTTAGTACTTATGGATATTTATATAATTAAACACACACTCTCTCATGCTATAGAATAATAGGTTGTCAATGTATTGAGTTTATCCTGACTATTATTAAGAATGTACATAGCAAGTAAAGATAGTTTATTGTTACTATCTTTGCTGTGTATGTAGCCTGAAGTGCTAGCATAAAAGTATTGTTAAAAGTCAATGAAAGCTTCACACTATGCATTTATTTATTATTTTTGCAGAAATTGAAATATAGAAATATAATGACAAACGTAACATTTACGATTAAACAAATTGCCCATATATTAGGAGGTCAAACCGAAGGGAATCCGAATACGGTAATAGATAAGATCACAAAAATTGATGCCGGTGAAAAGGGAGGTCTAGCATTTTTGATTGACAAAAAATTTGAATCTTATATTTATACTACACAAGCAAGTGCCGTGATTGTTAAAGATGATTTTAACCCTTCTCGAAAACTTAGTTGTGCCTTAATACGTTTAGCCCAACCTCAGCAAGCTTTTGTTAAATTATTGCAGTTTTACGAAAATTTAAAGCCTCAAAAATTAGGCATAGCTAAAAGTGCTCATATTCCCAAAAGCACGCAAATAGGGGTTGGAGTATATATAGGTGAAGGCGTGGTTTTAGGCGAAAATGTAATGATAGGCGATCATGTTAAATTATATCCTTTATGTTATGTTGGGGATAAAGTACACATTGGAGATAATAGCATTTTATATGCCGGAGTGAAGATTTACGATGAATGTAAAATAGGATCTGAATGCATCATACATTCAGGAGCAGTTATCGGAGGTGATGGTTTTGGATTTGTTCCGGATGAAAATTATGTATATGAAAAAATTCCTCAATTAGGGAACGTTATTATAGAAGATAACGTAGAGATAGGTTCAAATACCTGTGTTGATAGAGCTACCTTCAGTTCAACCATTATACGAAAGGGAGTTAAGATAGATAATCTCACACAAGTGGCTCATAATTGTGATATTGGCGAAAATACTGTGATTGCTGCATGTTGTGGTATAGCCGGTTCAGCGAAAATAGGTAAGCATTGTGTTTTTGCCGGACAAGTAGGAGTTAAAGATCATGTTGTGATTGGGGATGGTGTCATGGTGGGTTCTCAAGCCGGTATACATCGAAATGCCAAAAGCGGTGAAAAACTAATAGGGAGTCCGGCTTTGCCCGTTGAAAAGGGGCTGAAAGCATTGGGTAGCGTGCAATTTATACCTGAACTTATAAATCGTGTAAATGAATTGGAAAAAAAGTTACAAGAATTAAACAAGTCTTAAATTGAGTGCTTGAATAGGAATTATTTTCTGTGTTTTAACATATTGTTTATTTATGAACCTTTTTTATAAACTCCTCTACTTCGGGTACACCGCCTTGGTATACGAGGTATCCGTTATAAGGCTCACGAAGAGTGATTTCGTCATTAATAGGTGTTAGCATCAAGCGTTTTACTTCTTTAGGATCGTCGGTTTGACCAAGTGCCCATCCCAATTTGATAAGGGCTACTTCGGGCAACATATTACCAGCCGGTATGATTCCTTTGGCCATCATATCTCGTCCCGTATCATATACAAACATATTTACATAACCCCATATAGTTTGTAAGGTCATGTATTGATGGAGTCCTGCCGCATGGGCTCTTTCTACGGCCGGATACATTTCTTTGTTGATATGTCCCAATCCAGTGCCTACCCAAATAATACCTTTATATCCTTTTTCAATTAAAGAATCTAATACATCAGCTTTCATTCCTGGGTGGTAATATAGCATGCTTACTCTGTCGTCGAAAGTTGGTATAATGTTAACATTCCTATCATTACGTCTAATATTATAGTGTGTTTTTATTGGGAATACACCTTGACGCGTAACGCGTGCTAGGGGTGTGTCGCCTATGGTACGGAAGGTGGAACGGTAGGATGAGTGCATTTTACGTACGCGAGTGCCTTTGTGTAGGAAGCCATATTCATCGGAGGTGGGGCCAAACATACATATCATCACTTCGGCTATGTTGCCATGAGCAGCAGCTGTCATGGCGTGCATTAGGTTTAAAGCTGCATCGGAACTCGGTCGGTCGGACGACCGTTGTGATCCTACTAATATAACAGGTATAGGTAGGTTTTGACACATAAAAGAAAGGGCTGCCCCTGTATGCTGTAAAGTATCTGTACCATGACCAATAACAATACCATCAATGCCTTTTTCAATTTCTTCCCCAATTTTTTTAGCTAAAGCGATATATTGTTGGGGACCCATATTTTCAGAGAAGACAGCAAATATTTTTTCCGTTTCGAGGTTGCAAATATCTGCTAATTCGGGTACGGCTCCGTAGAGTTCACCGGGAGCAAAAGCCGGAATGACCGCACCGGTACGATAATCCAAGCGTGAGGCAATAGTTCCACCTGTTCCTAAGAGTTTTACGTGCGGTAATCCTTGTGTATAAGGAAATACTTTTTCGGGGATTTTAAATGTAGGTTGTGGATGGTTTGTTCCGGAAATTTTGGTAATGGTTTCAATATGTATGCCAATATTATAACCGGTACTTAATTTCAATACCAAATGATTTTCGTTCGTATTTTCGGCTCTGGGTAGAATCTTTCCGGAAAAATGTCCGCCAGTACTTTCTATTTCTGCATCGTCCCATACATTTACCTTGAACTTCTTTAATGTTTCTAATGCTTTTCCTTTATATCCCTGAAATAAATCTTCACTCATTGAAGTATAATATTTTTTTTGTTATTCAACTGTATTAATTATGTATTTAGCAAGTTCGCTAAGCTTGATGTTGCCTATACTCATAGGCTGTAATTGTCCCATAATGCTGTTTATTTTGTCGAACTTGTGAGTGTTTTTGCGTCGAGGATTAAAACTTGCCTTTATAGAATCGATCTTGCCAAGAATTGCTTCTTTCTGTGTCTTTTGGAATGGCAGTGTATTTAATAATGAATTGAAATCCTTGGTTGGGTGTAGGAACATGAGTTTTAAAAGTTTGTCGGCTATGCATATTTCAATACTTTCTTTTTTCAAAAAGGCAAACAAATCATATAAACGGTTGATGTCAAAATTTATGTTTTGATACTTTCCGTGTAAATGTTTGAGTTTTTGGCCAAAAAACACTCCAATATATTTGGGTGGTAAGTCAAAGTCTTGGATGATTCTATGTATAAGGGGATAATAATTGTGTGTAAATAAGTAATGATAACAATCCTCAGGGATTTTCCATACTTTGAATTGAATATAACGTTCTGAAACATGATTTGGAATAGAAAGTTTTATTTTTTCTATCCAGTTTTTATCTAAAGGGATAGGGGAGGAATCAGTGTCTGGATACATACGGTCGGCACCGGGTAATACCCTCTCGAAGATGCTGGTTCCGTCGTTAAATGATTTACGTGTTTCTTCCGGAACACCGTCGAATGCCATCAAAGCTCTTTCTTCAATAACATCTAATGCTGTTTTAACATCTTCCTCCGGAGCCCAAAATATGATTTGGGCATCTTGAGTTTGTGCGTGTAAGATGGTTTGTATTTTTTGAAAAATATCTTTGTCAAGTAGTTCGTCTAAGTCTTCGTTGCAAGTCATATTAGGGCGTTCAATACAAGCAATTACTTTTAAGCGATGTGTGAATTCATCATAAAAAGCTTTTCCGGGTTGTGTGAAATGTGATAATATATCGCCAAAATAGGGCAGATTCACCGCATATATTTTTTCATTTCGTTCGATGGCTTGTGTAATGGGAAGGTAATCAAAAAGAAAGTCATTGGGATTTAATTCTATATATGATATTTTCCAATTTATCTTTTTGGTACGAGTTAGTAATTTTTCACGGATAGCCAACAAAGCCCATTGTCGGAAACATTCCACGTGAGTGAGTTCAGGTATCCATTTAGTATGAGCCACTCCTTTGATTTCGATGCGTGTGCCACCTTTACAACTTACATTTACATCTTGACGTCCGGCACCGATACCGGTGCGAACTTTACCCGTACTTCTGTTGAGAAAACGAATGTAATTGCATGCTTCCATAACTTCGTCGGGATTCGACATGTCGGGATATGTTACCGTTTCGATTAATGGGATGCCTAAACGGTCGGTGCGATAGATACGTGTATGAGCTAGGTCGGAGACTTCGCGGCAAGAATCTTCTTCAATGCTTAATTGTATCAAACGAATATTTTTGTTTTTTAATGGAATTGTACCTTCAATGCCTAAAATGGCTGTACGTTGAAAGCCGGCAGGAATAGATCCGTCTAAGTATTGTTTACGAGTAATGTGAACTTCTCCAACGATATTAAATTTCGATACCAAGGCTATTTCCAAGGCGTATTGTAATGCTTCCGGATTAATAGGAAATGGAGGAGTGTCGTCAATATCGTAGGTGCAGGCTGTTTTATTGGAAATACGATATAGGATATTTTTTTTTGTTTTGAACTCCATCAGAGCTGTTCGGTCGTATTCTCCTAATTCCGATAAAGTGGGACGCATGTGACGTAAGATTTCGGCATCATACTCCTCTTTATTTTGATAAATACCTGCAGGACAACGGCAAAATAGTTTTTCTTTGGTCGCTAATTGTTGATGGACTTCTAATCCTGACATAAATCCGATACGGTCGTAATCAAACTGAGTGGCTTTGCTGCGATCAACGTATCCTATGTTTTTTTTTGATAATTCGTAATTCTCACGCGGTGTTTTTGATTTCACTATATGGGTTTTTATTTGGTTTTCAAGCATTTATTTAGTTTAGTATCGTCAAAAATGAAAAGTCCAAAAGTACATAAAAATAGTTTTTTTATTGTTGTTTTTTTTATTTTTTTGAAGTTTTCGTTTTAAGATATATTTTGTGCTACATTTGCAGCCGTTTAATGTAAATATGTTTTTTTATGAAAGGATTGATAACTATAGGTTTATTGGTGTTATCTAATACATTTATGACTTTTGCTTGGTATGGTCATTTAAAGTTTGGTGAAATAAAATCATTGTCAAAACTAGGACTGTTTGCAATTATTTTTATTAGTTGGGGCATTGCTTTATTCGAATATTGTTTTCAAGTACCGGCTAATCGAATTGGGTTTAGAGGCAACGGAGGCCCCTTTAGTTTAGTGGAACTAAAGGTATTGCAAGAAGTAATTACACTTTTGGTATTTACTGTTTTTTCTCTTCTTTTTTTTAAAACAGAAAATTTTCGTACGAATCATATCGTAGGCTTTGTGCTTTTAATATTAGCCGTATATTTTATATTTAAAAAATAATTAAGGTGCTTAGAAAAACAAAGCAAATTCGATTACAACACAAGTGTGTGTCGAGTAATATTATACGCATAACATTCCAATAAAATGTGCATCAAGCTAACTGACATACCTTAGTGTGCAAAGCAAACTTGCTTTGTTCTGCAAAACAGATTCAGCTTGATTTTATCGGACAATGATGAAAAAAAATTAAAAAATCAGTAAAAAGCACACATAATTTTTATACATTTGCACTCCATTTCAAAAAAGGCTCTTTGGAATGGAGATAGTAGTTAACCTTATGTATAACAATTAAAAAGTGTGTATCTTTTTTGCACACAAAACAGAAAAAATGTCAGAAGAATTAAATATTGCTGAAAACACAGAAAACACCGAAGAAAAATTACAAGAACCCCAAGAAGTAGTAAATTCCACATCTGAAAACAAAGAATTCGTTGAATCAGAAGTAATTGTTCCATCAGAAGATATTAAAGTTGAAGAGACGGAGAAATTAGAAAAATCTGTGCACGCAGAACAACGCATGCCGGTTAAAGAAAGAAGCCTTTCCAAACCCGATGAATCATTTAATTGGGATGAGATAGGAAAAGATGTACAAATTTACTCTGAAACAGAGCTTAAACATTTAGATGATATTTATAGCCAAACGTTTAAGTCTATTATTGAACAAGAAGTAGTGGATGGAACTGTAGTTGCAAAGACACCAAGGGAAATAGTCGTAAATATTGGCTATAAATCCGATGGTATTATTCCAGCCAATGAATTGCGTTATAATCCCAATTTAAAAATTGGCGAAGTCATCGAAGTGTATGTTGAAAAACAAGAAGATGCTACCGGTCAATTGGTGTTGTCCCATAAAAAAGCACGTTTGCTCAAAGCATGGAATCGAGTGAATGATGCATACGAAAAAGGCGAAATTATCAACGGATATATTAAATCAAAAACAAAAGGTGGTTTGATTGTTGATATATTTGGTATTGAAGCATTTTTGCCAGGTTCGCAAATTGATGTAAAACCTATACGCGATTACGATGTCTTTGTGGATAAAACTATGGATTTTAAAATCGTTAAAATCAATCAAGAGTTCAAAAACGTTGTGGTCTCACACAAAGCACTTATTGAATTAGAATTGGAAGCACAACGTGCCGAAATCATTTCCGGATTAGAAAAAGGGCAAATATTAGAAGGTGTTGTGAAAAACATTACAAATTACGGTGCTTTTATTGATTTGAATGGAGTAGATGGTTTGATACATATTACCGATTTAGCATGGGGTAGAATAAATCATCCGGAGGAAGTAATACAATTGGACCAAAAAATCAACGTAGTTATTCTCGACTTCGACGAAGAAAAGAAACGTATTGCCTTAGGATTGAAACAACTTACACCTCACCCATGGGATTCCTTGAATCCTGATTTGGCAGTAGGGGATAAAGTCAGCGGTAAAGTTGTTGTCGTTGCCGACTATGGTGCATTTGTTGAAATACATCCGGGAGTAGAAGGCTTGCTTCATGTGTCTGAAATGTCATGGTCGCAACATTTACGTACCGCTCATGATTTCTTAAATGTAGGTGATACTGTCGAAGCAGTTGTGTTAACACTGGACAGAGAGGAACGTAAAATGTCTTTAGGAATTAAACAATTGGTACCTGATCCTTGGAGCAATATTATTGATAAATATAAGATAGGGTCCAAACATATGGCTATCGTTCGTAATTTTACTACTTTCGGAATTTTTGTTGAATTGGAAGAAGGTATTGATGGTTTGATTCATATTTCCGATTTATCCTGGTCGAAGAAAATAAAACATCCGGCTGAATTTACTAAAATTGGCGATAGTATTGAAGTTGTCATTTTAGAAATGGATATTGAAAGTCGCAGATTAAGCTTAGGCCATAAACAATTGGAAGAGAATCCTTGGGATGTTTATGAAACCTTATATACATTTGGTACTATACATGAAGGAACCGTTGTAGGTCATAATGATAAAGGATTGATTGTTAATTTACAAGGTGGAGTTGAAGGTTTTGCTTTTAATAAAGGCTTAATCCGTGAAGACAATACTACTATTAAAATGGGTGATACGGAAGAGTTTAAAGTAATTGAATTTTCCAAAGAAAATAAAAAAATCGTATTATCACATTCACGTATTTGGCAAGATAAATTAGAAGCAGAAAGAGAACGCGCTAACGAAGATGAAGCAAAGAAAGCAAAAGAAGCTTCAAAAATAACAAAACATATATCCAGTACTTTAGAACGTTCCACCTTGGGCGATTTAGATGCTTTGATTAACTTAAAAGCTGATTTGGAAACTGAAGAAAATAAAGAAAAAGCAAAAAAAACCAAAAAAGCGAAAAAAGAAGTGGAAGATAAATTCAATGAAGATGTAGTTGAAGTAACGGAAATGTCAGTTGATGTAAGTACTATAGAAGCTGAAAAAAAAGAAGAAAAAGAATCTAAACCAAAGAAAACCAGAACTAAAAAAGCAGAACTCAAAGAAGACGATATGACAAATGAAGCGGAAGGTAAATAATAAAAGCAGAAATTGTTGTTGACTTTCACGGAAGAGTCTTTAATCTGTATTAAAATATGCAAGTTGCCTTTTTATTAAAGAGGCAACTTTTTTATGTGATTATTTGAAATAAAATTAAATACTAAGGCGTTAATCAATTTTAAAATTATCATGAATCAACGAGAACTATTTTTTAATTATGTAGCTCAAACTTCCCCTGAACCTATTGCATTAGAAATTGTAGATGCGAAAGGAGTTTATGTGTATGATATTGCCAATAAGGCTTATATGGATTTGATATCTGGTGTATCTGTAAGTAATATAGGACATTGTCATCATGAAGTTGTTAAAGCCGTACAAGATCAAGTGCAAAAATATATGCATACCAATGTATACGGAGAATATATATTAAGCCCGCAAACTCAAATGGCAGAAGCCTTAGTTTCATTATTGCCGCCTACCTTGAATACGGTTTATTTTGTTAATTCCGGATCGGAAGCTATAGAGGGTGCTATGAAATTGGCCAAGCGATTTACGGGACGTTATGAGCTTATCTCCTGTGAAAATGCGTATCATGGTTCAACTAACGGTGCTTTAAGTTTAATGGGAAATGACGATTTTACGCAATCATTTCGTCCCTTGTTGCCGTCAACAAATCGTATTGCTTTTGGTAAGATGGACGATTTGGAACGAATAAGTCATCAAACAGCTGCTGTTATTATTGAACCGGTACAAGGAGAGGCGGGCATTCGATGTGCGTCGAATACATATTGGAAAGCCTTGCGTCAGCGTTGTACTCAAACAGGAACTTTACTGGTTTTTGATGAAATTCAGACCGGATTTGGTCGGACGGCTTCTTTGTTTGCTTTTCAAAACATAGGTATAGTTCCCGATATGTTAACCCTAGCTAAAGCTATGGGTGGTGGAATGCCGATAGGTGCTTTTGTTGCTTCGAAAGAAATTATGAAAACATTGATGTCTAATCCTGTATTGGGTCATATCACTACTTTCGGCGGACATCCCGTTTCATGTGCAGCTGCTCTTGCTTCTTTACAAGTTATTGAAAAACAAAAGCTTTATGAAAAGGTCCAACGAAAATCTGATTTGTTTGTTCAATATTTAAATGATCTTAAACAAATCAAAGAAATCCGTCGGAAAGGTTTATTAATAGCCCTTGAGTTTAATGATAGAGAGTTGAACTTTAAGGTTATTCGTTCCTGTCTAGAAAAAGGTGTTATTGTTGATTGGTTTTTGTTTTGTGATACTGCTTTGCGGATTGCTCCACCATTAATTATTAGTGATCAGGAAATAATGCAAGCCTCCACCATTATCAAAGAAGCAATTATTGAAAATACGTAAAAGAAAAAACTTTTATAATGAACAGTATCCTTGTCTCCTTATATTTAAAAATCTCATATTTATGAGTGTGATACCATATAGTGATTATCCAATTTGCTTGCCATGATAATGGCATATTTGAATAATATCTTATTTTTTTTATTTAGAAATATATCTATTAAAAAATTTTAATACATTTGCAACTTAAAATAAGTAATACGTGATATTAAAAAAACTTTCACTTTTAGTAACGTTTTCGTTTCTTATACTACAACTTAGCTTACTATCGCAAAATAGTATCATAAGGGGTTTTGTCTATGATAAATCAAACGGCGAACCTATACCCTATAGTTCGATTTATGTGATTTCTGAAGGGATAGGCGTTGTTACCGATGATAATGGTTATTTTGTATTGACGAAATTAAAGGAAGGTTCCCATCGTTTAAAGATATCCTATATGGGCTATGATTCCTTAGTAGTAGAAGTATCACTAAAGAAAGGGGAAGTTGCTAATGAAAAATTTTATTTAGAGAGGACGAGTGTAGAAATAGAAGGAGTTGAAATTACTGCTCAGAGACAAATTCTTAAAACCGAGACTTATGTTTCCGTTCAGCGAGTAAGTCCTAAGCAGATATCACAGCTTCCCAGTATAGGAGGTATACCTGATTTAGCGCAATATTTGCAAGTATTACCCGGTGTGATTTTTACCGGAGATCAGGGGGGACAACTGTATATACGCGGAGGTACACCTATACAAAACAAAGTCTTACTCGATGGTTTGATTGTTTACAATCCTTTTCATTCCATTGGTTTATTTTCGGTTTTCGATACCGATATTCTCAAAAGTGCCGATGTGTATAGTGCCGGTTTTGGATCGGAATACGGGGGGAGAATATCGTCGGTGATGGATATTAGAACCAGAGATGGTAATAGAAATCGTTTTACCGGTAAAATTGATATAGGCACTTTTGGTTCTAAAATGCTGCTTGAAGGGCCTTTTAAAAACAAAACTAAAAACAGAAAAGAACATTACGCTTCCTATTTGTTATCCGTGAAAGCTTCTTATTTAGAACAAAGTTCTAAAATATTATACAGATATGCCAATGAACAGGGCCTTCCATATAATTATTTAGATGGATATGGTAAAATATCCATTCAAACAAACAACGGCAGCCGAATTAATTTGTTTGGTTTTAGTTTTAATGATGGAGTGAATTACCCCGATATTGCCCGTTATAATTGGAATTCTTGGGGTGCCGGAGCTAATTTTATGGTTCTTCCATCCGTTGCAAACATGATAATGGAAGGGGTTATTGCTTATTCAGACTATAAAATCGGCTTAAATGAATCTGTGTCTCCTGATCGTAGTAGCCACGTAAATGGCTACAACTTTAATATGAATTTCACCTATTTGTTGGGACAAAATTCATTTAAATACGGCATTGAATTTATAGGTACTTGGGTTGATTATGAATTTACTAACTTTTATGGTACCGATTGTGGGCAAAAAAGTTTTAACAGTGAATTAGGCTTGTATTTCAAATATAAATGGATTATTAAACGTTTTATCGTCGAACCCAGTCTACGTATGCATTATTACGCATCACAAAGTTACTTTTCACCGGAACCACGTTTAGCCTTTAAATATAATTTAAGTGATCATTTTCGTCTGAAATTTGCCGGTGGATTATATACCCAAAACCTTATGGGTGCTACTTCAGATCGAGATGTTGTTAATTTGTTCTACGGAATGCTGACCGTTCCAGAAGTATTTTCGAGTCAAATTAATGAAAGAAAAGTAAAAAATAGTTTACAAAAAAGTCAACATTTAGTTATTGGAACTGAATTTGATATATATAAATATTTTAGTTTTAATATTGAAACTTATTTCAAAAACTTTTCACACTTAACGAATGTGAACCGCTATCAAATATTCGAAACAGATGATGAGTTTATTTTGGAAACAGGTAAGGCATATGGCGGAGATATTAGTGTGAAATTTGATTATAAGAAACTCAATGTGTATGCTGTTTACTCCTTAAATTGGGTTATCCGCGATGATGGAATCATCATTTATCGTACACATTTTGATAGGAGGCATAATATCAATATAACAACTTCTTATACCTTCGGTAAAAAAGATGTTTGGCAATTGGATATGCGTTGGAATTTTGGAACCGGATTTCCGTTTACAAAAACAAAAGGATTTTACCCTCGTTTGGAGACCTTGACCGATATCGATGGCAATTATTATAACAATAATGAAAATATGGGCATCATTCTCGATGATATTAATGGAGGAGAACTTCCGGATTACCATCGATTAGATATTAGTATGAAACGTCGTTTTTATGTTTCTGAAAGGGTGAAAATGGAATTAATATTCGGACTTACCAATGCCTATAATTATTACAATATTTTTTACGTACATAGAGTTACTAATGAGAAAATATATCAATTGCCCATATTGTGGAGCTTGAGTTATAATGTTATTTTTTAGGTTAATATGATTAAGAAATGGCAATCGCGGACTTTGTTGCTACTTGGAGATGACAACATACAGCTATTGCGTAAAGCACATGTCTTAGTAGTCGGATTAGGGGGAGTAGGTGCTTTTGCAGCAGAAATGTTGTGTCGTGCCGGGGTCAATCGCTTAAGCCTTGTTGATGGGGATAAGATCGAAGCCAGTAATCGAAATCGCCAACTTTTAGCCTTGCATTCTACAGAGGGAAACTATAAAACAGACCTCATGAAAAAGCGTTGTCAAGATATAAATCCCGACGTCGAAATAGATGTTGTCAGCGAATTTATCAAAAATGAACGTATTACGGAAATTCTACATCAATACAATTATGATTATGTAATTGATGCTATTGATAGCTTATCGCCAAAAACGTTCTTAATCATTGAGTCATTAAAACGAAATATCCCTATTGTGAGCTCCATGGGTTCCGGAGGTAAATTCGATCCAAGTAAGATTCAAGTGAATGATATATCAAAAACACATCAATGTGCTTTAGCAGCCGCTCTACGTAAAAGGCTACGTATACATGGAATATATACAGGAGTAAAAGCTGTTTTTTCAAGCGAAAATAATAAGCTTGCGTATATACATCCTGAGAAAGAAGATTCATTTACGCCCAAAAACATAGTAGGAACCATTTCTTATATGCCTGCGATTTTTGGATGTTGGTGTGCTTCGGTATGTTTAAATGATTTAATATCTATAAAACCAGACCATTGAGTTGGCATAGGATTTTTTTGCGATTTTTCTAAAAAAAACCATATTTCGATCGTTTTTTTTTATACTTTTGCAGCTCTGAAAAAGGGTGCTGTAGCTCAGTCGGTAGAGCGTCGGACTGAAAATCCGCAGGTCACTGGTTCAATTCCAGTCAGCACCACAAAAATTGATGCTGAATAAGGATTTACGAAGAAAAACAAAAAAACCGTTTCGAGTTAGAAGCGGTTTCTTTTTTTTGCATGTAAACGATGTATTTATTCTTTCACGTCGTCGCTATTTAAGGTAACACTTACCGCTTCGATTTTTCCTCCGAGAGGAGGACTTAATTTACGGATTTTTATTTCAATGTTATCAATAAGTGGAAATTGATTATGTATAGCGATTATGATACGATAGGCAATGTTCTCAAGTAATAAAGATGTTTTTTTTAATTCTTGAGCGATTATTTGATAAACTGTTTGATAATTAATCGTTTTGTTTAAATCATCTTCTTTTGCTGCTGTAGTAATGTGACAATCCATGCTGCAATCAACAGTGAAATAAGTACCAATTACACGTTCTTCTTTGAAACACCCATGATGTGCATAAAAATGCATGCCTTCAATTTCGATTTTTGCCATCTTGAATTTTTTATTTTTTGTTTGCAAAAGTAATCAATTTTACCTAATTCAGAGACCTGTTTTTTGTGAAATCGTGGCGAAAAAAACAAAAGAAAAGACCATTCGTATTGTTATATTTTGTACATTTGCATAAGTTATAAAAAAACAGCAATAAGACTGATTATGAATGATATAGAAAAAGGAGCGGCAGCGAATAATTATACAGCCCACAACATACAAGTATTAGAAGGATTGGAAGCCGTTCGTAAACGACCGGCAATGTATATTGGTGATACCGGTGAACGTGGATTGCATCATTTGGTATATGAAGTTGTCGATAATTCCATTGATGAAGCATTAGCCGGTTTTTGCGATACTATCGAAGTTACCATACATGAAAATAATTCTATTTCGGTATTAGACAATGGTCGTGGAATACCTACGGGTATGCACGAAAAAGAAAATCGTTCGGCTTTGGAGGTTGTACTTACTGTATTACATGCCGGAGGAAAATTTGATAAAGGTTCGTATAAAGTCTCCGGAGGTTTGCATGGAGTGGGAGTGTCATGCGTAAATGCCCTTTCTAAAAAATTAAAAGTAGAAGTATTTCGCGAAGGAAAGCATTTTATGCAAGAATATGAATATGGCAAACCTTTATATCCCGTAAAGATAGTGGGCGAATCAAATAAAACCGGTACTTTTACCTGGTTTCTTCCCGACGATTCTATTTTTACACTTACAGAGTATAAATATGAAACTCTAGCTACCCGTTTAAGAGAACTTGCCTTCTTGAATAAAGGGATTACCTTGACAATTACAGATAAAAGAAGCTGTGATGAATGTGGACACCCTACTACTCAAACGTTTTATTCCGAAAAAGGATTAGTTGATTTTATAAATTATTTAGATGGTAACCGTGAAAAACTCATGGAAGAACCTATCTATATGGAAGGAGAAAAATCGGGAGTGCCCATCGAAATAGCCATGCAATACAATACAGCCTATGCGGAAAATTTACATTCATATGTGAATAATATAAATACGCATGAAGGCGGTACTCACTTAACCGGTTTCCGTCGGGGATTAACGCGTACTTTAAAAAAATATGCCGACGATCAAAAATTATTGGAAAAACTTGAAAAACAAAAAATTGAGATTACAGGTGATGATTTCCGTGAAGGTTTAACGGCTATCATTTCTGTGAAAGTACAAGAGCCACAATTTGAAGGTCAAACCAAGACGAAATTGGGAAATAGTGAAGTTGAAGGGGTAGTTAGTCAGCTCGTTAGTGAGATGCTCACCTATTATTTAGAAGAACATCCCAAAGAAGCACGTAATATAGTCGATAAAGTAGTCTTAGCAGCTACAGCACGTCATGCAGCACGTAAAGCACGTGATCTCGTACAACGCAAAAGCGTGCTATCGGGTTCGGGCTTACCCGGAAAACTTTCTGATTGTTCCGACAAAGATCCCGTTAATTGTGAACTCTTTATTGTTGAAGGTGATTCCGCAGGTGGTACAGCTAAACAAGGTCGCGACAATAAAACACAAGCCATTTTGCCTCTGAGAGGTAAAATCCTGAATGTTGAAAAAGCCATGCAACATCGCATTTTCGATAACGAAGAAATAAAGAATATCTATACTGCATTAGGTGTTACTATTGGTACAGAAGAAGATGCGAAAGCTTTAAATCTTTCTAAATTAAGGTATCATAAAATTGTAATTATGACCGATGCCGATGTGGATGGTAGTCACATTGCTACTCTTCTATTGACTTTCTTCTTCCGTTATATGAAAGAATTGATAGAACAAGGTTATGTGTATATTGCTACCCCTCCTTTGTATTTAATTAAAAAAGGAAAAGAAGAGCAATATTGTTGGACGGAAGAAGAACGCATCGCTATTTTAAAATCATATCAAGAACAAGGCAAAGAAAAAGGAATTTCCGTTCAACGATACAAAGGTTTGGGTGAAATGAACGATGATCAATTATGGCATACGACTATGGATCCGGAATTCAGAACACTGCGTCAAGTGACTATTGAGAATGCAATAGAAGCCGATTATGTCTTTTCTATGCTCATGGGTGATGAAGTACCTCCACGCCGTGAATTTATTGAAAAGAATGCTAAATATGCAAATATTGACGTCTGATTTTTTTATTTAATATCGTTATATTATTACGGATTATAAAAATTGTCATTATATTCATTAGATGAAAATGAATATAAATTCGTAAAATATAAAAATATCATTCTATTTTCTTCGTTTTTTTTCTTAAAATGTGTTATGTTTTTATGGTATTTAACCCATATTTCATAATGATATGTTAATTATTGATATTTTCTAAATATTTTCTAAATCATTTCCATGAAGTATACTCCTTTCTATTTGTTTTGGATTAATGTTATTTAAGGGAATTGATATCTCTTATGATTAAAAGATATCAAAATAGGAATTATATAATATAATAAAATAAAAATAAACATTGTTAAAAATTGTAAAACTTAAAAAAGTCTCTAATAATTTATATAGTTTTGTATCGAAATCATTAAAAATTGATATAAATACTCGAATATATTTTTCGAATTAAAACTATGCGAAAAAGACTTATTAATTTTAAGAAGTTAACAAAGAAAAATTCTTTACATGCCTATTTACATGAGAAAAGTTTTATCTTATATTACATATCTCATAAGAGATATATAAATAATATTCTTTTCTTGTACGATAATTTAAAAAACTATGATGATTGTTATAACTACATCAAGGGTCCTATATGTTTTATATCCCACTCAAATTTAAATAAAAAGTTGTTGTTCCATAAATCTCTTTTCGTTAATGGAAAAGAATTTAAAAGAGGTAGTTTGTTATATTCAACTTCTTGGGTGCAGTTCAATTCATTAAAAAAAACAATTATTTATTTCGTGGTTTTGAAGTTGAACGGAAATAATTTTTTATTAATGAAAGAGTTATTACTCGATGTTAAACAACAAATTTTATCTTTGTGTGTAAAACGCTATAAACTCATAAAAATTTTT
>DHTG01000043.1:21396-26053 GCA_002411545.1 Bacteroidales bacterium UBA5266
AAAAATTTTTATTTCTTATTCTAACTTTCTAAGAAATACTTTTCACAAAGCAGTAGATACCCCCAAAATATCTACTGCTTTATGGGACCCTATAAATAATATGTTAAGTTTGGTGTTTTATATTGATTTAAAAAAGAAGAGAGAAAGCTTCTTAATAATGAGCTAATAAGAAGCGTCCATAAAATAGTAAGTTTTGTTGTTCAATTAAATTATTAATGCAGGAGGTTGTCTTTTTTGACAACCTCCTTTTTTAGGGGCGTGTAATTAGTAACAATAAACTAACATATAATCACCAATTTTACGAAAATACAGTTGGTGTGTAGCCTTATAATCATCCATGTGTATATGTGCCTTCGTATAATTAGATGTTTTAATGTCTACATATTCTATGGATAAATGTTGCTCAAAAAGCGGCTTCCGTTCGGAATACATTTTATATAAACATTCTTTACCTCCCCAATACAAGTGTAAAAGTTCTATGTTTTGTAGGTCAATGGTTTTTAGTTCATTGAGGCTTAAGAAACGGGAAGCAAGTGCAGGCATGCGTTCATTGATTTGTTCAACGTCAATGCCAACAGGGTGTGTGGGGGAAATAAAAACAGCGGCATAATCTTTGGAATGAGAGACAGATAAATTGTAGGATTGATTTTTCAGAAAGGGCTTACCGTTCTGATCGTATAAAATACTGAATTCAACCTTAAGCATAGACTGTAATAATACCCTATAGGCTAAACGATGAAGGCGTTTTTTTGGATTTTTCAATGCAACCATATGTTCTTTTTCATCCGGTGGTAATGAGCGCAAGGAACATAAAGTACTTTCATCTTCTTCAATTTTCCATACTCCAAAGCTTCCGACCGCGCCAATTTCTTCAATAAAACATAAAGGCATATTAATCCTAAATTATGTATTACGACGTTTGAATGTAATCCCCTGTAATCCGCTGACACTTTTTCCGATAATTGCTATTGCCATAGCATCGGAAAAGAGATTATTAGAAAAAATGTGTACATCCAATACCAGATAGAAAATATAGCATACCGCAAAAGCAATAACATAATTTATAACAAAGAATTTAACACTATATGAGAGTGAAAACGGTAAAATGCCTTTTTGTTTATCTCTAAAATAGCTTAAAATTAAATAGATAGGAATACATATAATGATAAGGGCAATGCTTAGAATTAAAGTATGTTTGATGCCTTCTCCTAATAGCAGGTCAATGATAAAAAAGATAAGAATTAGTGATAATATTTCTAAGAGATATTGAACGTTTTTAGTGCTCTTTGTTGGTGTTTCCATGTGAGTTAGGTGTGAATTATGAATTATGAATTATTTGTTAGTTATTTTACGGTACTTCCGTTATGGATAGATTTTGTGGGAGATACCAGGCAAAGTTCCCCTTGTGCATTTTCGGCCATGAGTATCATTCCTTGTGAATGAATGCCTTTGATTTCTTTTCCAGCCAGATTGACTAACATGATTACTTGTTTGCCGATTAAATCTTCCGGTTGATAATATTCGGCTATGCCACTGACAATGCTGCGTTGGTCAATACCTGTATCTACTTTAAGTTTAAGCAGTTTTTTTGTTTTAGGCACTCTTTCGGCTTCTAAAACCGTACATGTACGAATGTCAATTTTTTGAAAATCATCAAAATTGATTATGTCTTTTTGGGGTATAAGGGGTGTTGATTCCATTTTGTTTTCATTTTTAGTATGATGCAATTTTTCTATTTGCTTTTCAATTTCAGCATCTTCTATTTTATCGAATAAAAGGATGGGATTATTGATGCTGTGTTGTGCAGGCAATAGTTGTATATTTCCCGAGGCACTCCATGGTAGGGGCGATATATTCAATATGCTTCTTAATTTTCCGGTTGTGAACGGGAGGAAAGGTTCAGATAACACGCTTAAGTTAGCACATATCTGTAAGGATAAATTCAACACTGTTTGAACACGTTGTGGATTTTCTTTGTAGATTTTCCAAGGTTCGGTGTCGGTGAGGTATTTATTGCCCAAACGTGCCACATTCATCAATTCCGACAAAGCTTCGCGGAAGCGGTATTTTTCGATGTTTTTTCCAATTCGTGCCGGATAGTCGGCCAATGCATCGACAAGGGCTTTGTCTTCAGCTTGTAGTTCGGTAACCGGCGGTACTTTCCCATTAAAATATTTATGGGTCAAGACAATGGTCCTATTGACAAAATTACCGTAAATGGCTAGCAATTCATTGTTGTTTTTCGCTTGAAAGTCTTTCCAAATAAAATCATTATCTTTTGTTTCGGGAGCGTTAGAGGTTAAAACATAGCGTAAAACATCTTGTTTGTCTTTGAAATCTTCCAAATATTGATGCAACCACACTGCCCAATTGCGAGAGGTGGAGATTTTATCGTTTTCTAAATTCATGAATTCATTGGCGGGGACATTTTCAGGCAATATATAAGAACCTTCGGCTTTTAACATGGCGGGAAAGATTATGCAATGAAAAACGATGTTGTCTTTACCTATGAAATGCACCAGTTTACTGTCGTCCGATTTCCAATAGGGTTGCCAGTCTTTGTGTTCGCGTTCCGCCCATTCTTTGCTTGCTGAAATATATCCAATGGGAGCATCAAACCATACATAAAGCACTTTTCCTTCGGTATTGGGTAGAGGAATTTTCACTCCCCAGTCCAAATCGCGTGTAACGGCGCGAGCGCGTAATCCTTGGTCTATCCATGATTTACATTGTCCGTATACATTGGTTTTCCAATCATCTTTATGGTTTTTAAGTATCCATTCCTTAAAGAAATCCTCGTAATCTTCCAGCGGCAGAAACCAATGTTTGGTTTCTTTCATCACCGGTTTGTTGCCACTTAATGTAGAAGTTGGATTTATTAAATCGGTGGCATTTAAGCTAGTTCCGCAGGCTTCGCATTGGTCGCCGTATGCTCCTTCGTTGCCGCAATGCGGGCAAGTACCGGTGATATAACGGTCGGCTAAAAACTGTTGAGCTTCTTCATCATAATATTGTTGGGTGGTTTTTTCTATAAATTTACCTTTTTCGTAAAGTGTTTTAAAGAAATCCGATGCTGTTTGATGGTGCATGGGATTTGAAGTACGAGAGTAAATATCGAAACTGATACCGAATGTTTCAAAAGATTGTTTGATAAGTGTATGGTAACGATCTACTACGGCTTGTGGACTGATGTTTTCTTTGCGTGCTTTGATGGTAACCGGCACCCCGTGCTCATCAGAACCTCCGATAAACAACACATCTTCACCTATAGAACGTAAATAACGCACGTAGATATCAGCCGGTATGTAAACGCCGGCTAAATGACCGATATGCAAAGGACCATTGGCGTAGGGTAGGGCTGATGTTACTGTATAACGTTTGTATTTAGACTCCGTATAAGGCATGAATTCAACTATTTAGAAGGTAAATATTTTTTTTGATTTAGCTTGCGCAAAAGTACACAAAAATTTTACATATTACCCACTACCCAAGGCTTACTTTCTTATTTTTCTAATGATTTACCATCAAGCAAATGGATTTTGTGCCATTCTAATTAGAACAATTATTTTTCTAACTATAAAAATAATTCTTATAAAAATAAAAGAAAGATACGAGTAATAGAAGTTGAAATTACGTACATCTTTTTTAAAGAAAAGAATAAGTAATTTTTTCGAGGAAGAGTGCATGTGCCGGGACAGATATTCCTGCTTTGCAACGGTCTTTAAGCAAGATAATCTGACGAAAATCATCCAGACTAATTTTGTGTTTTCCTATCTCTAACATTGTGCCAGTAATGGCTCTAACCATATTGCGTAAGAAGCGGTTGGCAGTTATTTCGAAAACGATTAAGTCGTTTTCTTTTTTCCACAAAGCATGGCTTATGATGCAATTATTGTTTTTTGTATTGGAGTGCAGTTTTGAAAAACTGGTGAAATCGCGGTGTTTTTTTAGTTCTTCGCATGCTCGATTCATTTCTTCTATATCGGGTTCAAAATAAATTCGGTAGGAAGTATCGCATGTGAAAGGATCTTTTTTTGTACGGATGTAATAGCGATAGGTTCGTTCAATGGCGTCGAAGCGGGCATGCGCTTTATCGGCAACCGGAATAATGTCGAAAATGACAATATCTTCAGGCAGAAAGCTGTTTAGATGATGAATGAGATTCGTTATTTTATCAGCGTCAAGATTTTGTTTTGTATCGAAATGAGCATAAAAAGAGCGAGCATGCACTCCGCTGTCAGTTCGACCGGCACCGGTAATGGGGATGTTTTCGTTCATGATTTTGCTCATTGCATCGCATATCACAGCCTGGATGCTTGTTTGTCCGGCTTGAATTTGCCATCCGTAGTAGCGGGAACCCTTATATGCCAAATGGATAAAGTAACGCATTTTATTATGAAATAACTTCTTTTTTGCTAAGATTTTGATAGTATTTGCATGCCGTTGTAATTCCACAGGTTTCGCATTTGGGTTTACGAGCCACACAGGTATAACGTCCGTGAAGGATGAGCCAATGATGCGCTTTGGAAAGTAAATGTTCTGGGATATTTTGCACCAGTTGTTTTTCCGTTTCTAAAGGTGTTTTAGCTTGATTACTTAGACCTATGCGGGCTGCTACACGAAATACATGAGTATCAACAGGCATGGCTGCTTTGTT
>DHTG01000043.1:26298-30416 GCA_002411545.1 Bacteroidales bacterium UBA5266
TCGGGGACAATGCCGTTGAAATCCTGCATCAACGTATGTGCCATACCAGATAAATGCTTGGCCTTGTTGTTGGGATATGAAATGCTTTTGATGATTTCATAAATGTCGTTTATAGCCGCTTTGGCCAAGAGGTCAGGAGTAGGGTACTGTTTGAAAAACAACGGAGTGGTCATATTCACTCTTTTGTCCGTACATTGTGCCGAAAGTATGACAGCAACCAACAGTTCATAGGCACTTTTATACTGCAATTCGCTTTTTGCATTAGGATTATGTGTGGAAAAATAATCGATGATATAAGCATAACGCTCTTTTTTATTCATATTCCAGTCGTTCTTTGAATGCAATAAAATGTTTATTTTCGGGGTAGGCAATGGATAACTCTTGGGCTAACTTTTCGGCCAATTCACGATCTTCGTATCGATTAAAAAATGCACGATGACCTATCTTTTGATGAAATGCTGAAATGCTTGCCAATTTGTTAGGATGTTGAAGGATGAAATCCTGAAGATAGGATTTATAATACCTGAAATTTCTATAATAACAGGAATCCAATTCTATACGAATGCTGTCAAATTGTTCGCTGTCTTTGTATTGAACAAAGATTTTAGACAATGAGTCGGTTATCATATACATTTCATGAATTTTTTTGTTTACCTCTAAAAACAACACCGATTCTTCGTTTCCTTTGACTTTTTGGGTGTTTTTGATATCGCTTAAATCGCCTTCGAGGAATATATTGTCTTTATCGCCCGCAATAAAGGTAATCGTAACCGTGTCGGCAAATCGGAGGCGATAGAAGCTTTTTTCGATGGCATTGACTTTGTGTTTTAGTTTACCGTTTATTAATAAAACCGTATCCAAAGGAATGATTTCATAAGGGTTTACTTCTTCTAAAACAGCCATAAGGTAGTTTGCGTTTTGAAATTCACCATTTACGGTAAACCCATGTTTTTCACATGAAGTACATAAAACGATACACAGCAAGATTATAGAAAAGTAAAAGCTACTTATTTTCATTGTCTACAGTATTTATGTTATGATTATGTTTGCGATAAATATCTAAAGCGGTAATGACAGCCATTGCGCCGAAAACGGGTACGGCCAGTTTGTCGGTATCTAAAAAATTATTCATAATTCCGTGTGTATAATAGCTTATTAAGGCTAATGTACACATCAAACTCAATATTCGAATGGATTTTTGTTTTTCTTGATAATAAATATGTATGCCTTTATAAATGCAGAGAAAGACTATAAGCATTACACTTAACATGCCGACGAGTCCTGTTTCAGCAAGCGGACCTAAATATTCGCTGTGTGCATTGCCGCCGTCGCCCGAATTGGTTGTGATTATGGTTCTGAATTTTGAACGTTGAAAAGGAGCATACTTAAATTGGTAAGTGCCTGGCCCATACCCAAAAACGGGTTTTTCTTTAAACATACGCCATGCCGAAGTCCATCGATTGATGCGTTCTACATTCGAAGCATCGGACGAAATGTTGGTGATGGATTGAAAATGTTCGAGAAAATTATTGGATGATTCTTGTTCGTTTTTATTTAACTGATGCAAGATTGTCGATTGAAAGGTGAAAAATAATACTACGACTGTGCCGATAAAAATGAGAACGCTTTTCATTTTGATTTTTAACAATAAGAGCACCCAAACCCCCATCGAAATGATTACACTTAACCATGCCGCTCTGCTAAAGGATAGGTATAAGCCTACCAATAATATGGGGAATAGAATAGCGGATGCCGTTTTTTGTTTTTTAGTGAGGTGAGGTATGAAAAACAAACCTCCTACAATGCAAACAAAGAAAGCCAACACCGCACCGTAAGCCGTATGGTCGTTGTAATAAGGACTCATTACCCAATGACTTACCTTTTCCACATCGCCCATTTGTAGGTGTTTTACCGTTGTAATGCATACAATCAGGGCTAAACCTAAGGCATAACTCAAGAAAAAGGTAATGCTCTTTTTGATATCTTTTTCCACCAATTGACATAAAAAGAAATAAAAAGGGATGATAAACCAGAGTTTACTGATAAGAAATTTAACGGAAACCCAAGGGATGGTTGAAGTGATGGAAGTGATCCCCAACCAAAGCAGGTAAAAAATAATGGCTAAGGAGATGGGATGTTTGCTTATGTGTATGTTGTAATGATTTTCATATAAAATTTTAGCCAAAAACATCAACATAAGCGCAAGCATTAAGGCTTCGCTGGGAAATGATAAGCCGTAGCTGATGTCGGGCATAAATTCGTTGATATTAATGGAGAAAGGAGTTAAAAATGCGGTAAGATAGAGCAAAGTATCCATTTTAAATAAAAGGAGATACAGTGCAAATAAGCCAAATACACTATAAGGAAACCATAGTTTTTGGTACTTGATAAATACTGCACAAACTATTAGGAAAAGAAAACTCAGCCCGAGAATGATAAGCTGGCTTTTTTCTTTTGTACAAAAAGCGCGTGTTTTACTCTTCCATGCATTTAACATCTGTTTCCTAATATTTTATGCTTTTTGTTTCAATTCTTGTTTCATGCTGTGCAATCCTCTTTTGAGGTTTTCTTTGAATATCAATAGGAATAAGGTAAACAAACACACGCAAAAGCTTGAAACAATGGTTATAAGTAATTTTTTAGGATAGGATTTTTTGTCGGCAGGTACTGCTTTCTCAACTACAAATTTCTGGGGAAGGGTATAGGAAGCGTCGACACGTGTGTTTTGGTATTTTTCTTGAAATAATTTTTGAGCTTCTTTTAAATAAAACAAACGATCGCGTACGGATACATACAATGGCCCATATTGTTCTAAAATTAATAATTCCTCTTTAATACGTTTTACGGCAGTCGTATTCCCTTTGGCTAATTCAATGGCATATTGTTGCATCAGACGTTCCGATTGGGTTTCGTAATCGTAGACTCCTTTACTCATAATGCGCGATAAAGAATCGTTTAACTCCATAATCAATTGATCGGTGAGTTTCATTTCTTCTTGTAAAATAGCAAAAGCTTCTTTGGATCGTTGTTGAACTATTTCACGTTTGAGTATGTCGTAATAATCGGCAATTTCATTGGCCATGTCGGAGGCAAGCACGGGATCGGTATCTTCGACCGTTATTTCGACCGCTAAATTATCCGTTCGACTGAATTGGATGTTGTTTTTTACGTATTTATATAGTTTGGTTTTCCAATATTCTTTTGTGGTGTCAATGTCATAATGCTCGATAAGATTAAACTTTTCAATGATATGATCTTTGATCTCCCTTGAATTCAATATCTGTATCATTTGTTCGATATGCGCATCATCGCCGAATTGGGTTACATCTAAAAATTCATTATAATTTCCTTCGGCAAGAATGAGTTGCGATACAGCATTGCTTGATGTTGAAAACATAATCACCGACGATTTATACTTCGGTTTGATAAAAAAAGGAGTGGATAAAGTAAAAGAAACAACAGCCGATACAATGCCTACGATGAGAAATGTTTTCCAGTATTTTACAATCAGTAGTAAGATGTTGAAGCATGAATTATTTGAAGTAGCGTTATTTGCCATGTATGTAAATTTATGAATTAATATACAATCAAAATCTAATCATTGTAACGTAATTATTTTAGCTTTATGATAATGAAAAAGAAAATAATTTTTTAGTAGATTTTGTGCTAAAACAGCGTGTATGAATTAAAAATTCATGTATTGATTTCTTTGATATATTGTAGTTTGACAATAAAATGGGGAAAGAAAATGTGTTATCCTATTCGAGCATCTACTCAAATATCACAGTACATTTGTTTTTGATGAAAAGAACAGGTCTATTTTTTTAATGCTGTACGGTCATTTTTCTTACGATACGCTGATCCTTATAAGTCATGACATAAAAATAAATGCCGTTGCTGAGAGTGCTAATATCATAACTCAAGGAATTGTTTCCGGCTGAAGCTTCTACGTTCTGGAAAAATAATATTTGCCCGTTGATAGTCATCAGTGAGAAAGTAACATTTCCTGCTTCCGGCAGTCTGAACGGAATGAGGGTTGTTTTTTGAGCAGGATTTGGAATATTTTGTCCGACAAACCATTGCATGGAGGTGTATTCATTAATGTTCACAGTTGATAC
>DHTG01000043.1:30677-31533 GCA_002411545.1 Bacteroidales bacterium UBA5266
GTAGTGCTATTGCCCGACCAACTTGAATTAGAAATCATCCATTGATAGGAGTCAGTATCGTTAACTTTATCAATATAATAGATGTAATTACCGGCTTGTATAATCAAGGAATCGCCGTAGATTTTTAATGGAGTGGCTGGTTTTGTTTTTACGTTAAAGTTTACAGAAATCAGACTATCACATCCCTGCGAACTTTGAAATTCGATTAAATAATCCCCGGCTTTGGTCAACATACTATCCCCATAATAATAAGGTAATTCACTGTCGCATGCGATTAAGGTATCGGTGAAATGATAGGTGGAATCTAAATTTATTGTCAAAGAAATCAGGCTGTCACAGCCCAAGAAAGTCGTAAAATGTATCAGATGATTTCCGCCAGTATATATCGTATTGTTTCCATATTGATACGGAAGTTCATTGTCGCATAGTGTTACAGTATCAACATTATAATAAATAGGATTTAACCGTAATGTCAATGAAATAAGACTATCATATCCTGAGGATGAAGTGAAATGTATTTGATAATGTCCCGCAGCATATAAAACACTGTCTCCATAACGATAGGGTAAATCATTATAACATAGGATTAACGTATCGTAATGATGATACGTAGGAATGATGAATAATGTTAAATCAATCAAACTATCACAACCATGGATAGAGGAGAGATATATTTGATAATTTCCGGCAGAATGTAAAATGCTGTCTCCGTATGGATAAGGTAGTTTGTTATCCGTTAATATAAGGGTGTCGGTATGATGATAAATGGGATTTGTTTGTAAAACCAAATAAATGATGCTATCACAACCATATTGATTGGTGAAATATATGTTGTAATTTCCGGCTGAATACAAAA
>DHTG01000043.1:31775-37497 GCA_002411545.1 Bacteroidales bacterium UBA5266
TGGGATTTGTATCTAAAAATAAGTAATATATGCTATCACATCCGAAACGATTTGTGTAATTTACGTTGTGATTACCTACTGTTAAGAATACACTGTCTTTATAGGTATAAGGGAAATCTTTGTTACAAATGAATATAGTGTCAAAAAACGTATGAGTGGGATTGACGAATAAATGTAAGGTAACAAAACTATCACAACTATTCACCCGTAACGTTTGATGATAGGTGCCGCTTTGATAATAGACGCTATCATTCCAGGTATAAGAAAAACAGGCTGTGTCGAATAGGGTGGTTTTGGGGAACAAGGAGTCTACATTAAAACGCTGAGATAGGGTGTCAGAGCAACCCAATGTGGTAAAAGACATGAGTTCCATCCGGAACCATCCGGTGTCCTGAAATACATAATGTAAATTACTGTCATTGGAAGTAAAGAGTAGGCTACTATCCCTATCGTTGTATACATTCCATACGTTACGGTGGAATAGGGTCGACGATAGGGAAGTGTCTTGCGCATCGATGTTAACCATGCAATTTTGTAGGCTTATCGTTGACGTAAAGCCGGCATCGACATATTCGCCCGTATTGGGATAGGAATACACCAGGATCGTATCCATCGCACTACAGCCGTTTTGTGTAAAAACAGAAAAGATTATTTTATAATAACCCGTATCCTGAAAGAGGTATTCAAAAGCAGAATCAGCACAGATATATTCCGTCAATGGTCCATTATTCAGTTTTATGATATTCCACTGACAATAAGAAATTTTATCATTTGAAACTTTCGTGTCATGGGATAAATAAACACGACTGGGATAACAACGTTTAGAGAGAGAGTCACACACGATGTGTGATGAAACAATGTTTTTTTCAACGATACATCCAAGCAAACTTGTATCGCCAAGTGCGTTGGTTACCAAACAGCTGTATCTGGCTTTGTGGGGAGGGTTGTATACCTTTAATAGTTGGTTGCTTCCGACAATGGTATTAACAGAATCTCTCCAGATATAAGAAACAAAACCGTTGGGAGCTTCGAGTCGAGCCGTGTCATCTTCTGCACAATTCAATACCTGAATCCCTAAACCTCGGCATTCTCCTATAAAATATCCGTGGCAGAAATGTTGTCCAAAACCGCATTGAGAAGCATAGCATACAATGTCAATATCTTGACCAATGATAGGGGATAAGTCAATGCCTATGGTTGACCAATCTTTCCAATCATAAGAATATCCACAACTAATAAAACCAGGAACACCCCCGCCTCCAATAGCCACATAGTTATTATTTATCCCATTTATTAAATTACGGTTGCTATCCTGAATGCGTAGTTCAAAACGTGGTTGGTAAATTGAAGGATGTTCGGGGTCATGAAAAACAATCGCATGATGTAGCAGCAACAATGCATTATTAGAATCGACTGTTAAAGAGTAAATAATAGCTTGGGCTAAAAAAGGATAATTCATATATCCAATTCTTGCACTTTGTGAAAAGCCATTAGGAATTGCTTTTAATTGACTGTTTGGATAGCCATAACAAGTGTATAAATCATATTCGTTTAAATCGGTTATTATTTCAAAATTCAATGCAGGTGCATTGGTATCAGTAAGTGTTATATCTGAATAAGCAGTACTATGTGGGTGTGTTAAAGGATTGAGGTATATTTGTGTTCTCCAATTGGTAAAATTCCTTTGACTGAAATCGAAGTTGGGGCAAGCAGCGTTTTGTGCTTTAAGGGTTGCCGTTAAGCAGGTGATGCATATCAATAAAATAAATTTTACTATAAATGTTCTTTTCATTATGGTTATATCAATATAATTGTATCAATTTCGTTACAAAAGTATAAATATTTTTCATTCATAGATGGAATGCAATTGATTATCCATGGTGTTTTTGTGATTTTAATATGAAATGTCGGCCAAATACATCCGCTTTGATGAGTGCATCATACACCCTTTCTGCACGTATCTCACCCGCTTCATGGTGTATGGAAGAGCCTGTTTCTACTGATTTCTGCGCAATTTGCATTAATTTTTCATGGGTGATATTTGCTAATCCTATATCGGAAAAGCATATAGGTAATCCTACCGAAACACAAAATCCATACACTTCATGCAGTTCTTCCGATGTAGCAGCATTCATATGTAAACCGGCTAATAGGCCAAAAGCTACTTTTTCGCCGTGATAAAAAGAGTGAGTTTCAGGTACTGCTGTTAATCCATTGTGTATGGCGTGAGCTGCTGCCAGTCCGCCACTTTCAAACCCAATACCGCTAAGTAAGATGTTTGCTTCAATGATATGATTTAAGGCTGAATTCACTTCTCCGGATTCATGCTCAAGTTTGGCACGAAGTCCATAGGTAAGTAAGGTGTCATAGCAGAGTCGGGCTATGTTTAGTCCGGCCAATGTGCTAAGTCCTCCACATTCATTGACAGCCGATGTTGTTGAACAAGATCTGGCTTCAAACCAAGTAGCCAGCGCATCGCCCATGCCGGCAATTAAAAATCGTAAAGGTGCTTGTGCAATGATGTCCACGTCTACTAAAACCACCGAAGGGTTTAATCGTTGATAATGTACTTTCTCAAATATACCTTCAGGGGTATAAGTAACTGCACAACCACTACAAGGAGCATCTGTTGAAGCGATGGTTGGAACGATAATTACCGGAATGCCTGCTCTGTCGGCAGCTATTTTGGCCGTATCAATCACTTTACCGCCTCCCATTCCTACCATCACATCGGCTTTAGATTTTTTAATGGTGTGGGCGAGATTTTCCAGAGCGGCTTCACAGCATTCTCCTTTGAAAATTTCTATGCATAGAGAAGAAGAAAGTGGAAGTTGGGAAAAATTGACGGGGAGGTATTTTTGTGCCGATTTGGAGGTGAGCACAACAGCCTTATTGCCAAACTGATTGATAATGCTTTCCAGTTTTAGGATCGCTCCGCTACCTTGAATGTATTTACCGGGGAAACAAGCGATATTATTCATATTGTTGATATATATTATTTGTTAACAATGAGTTATTTTCAGACAATGATTTGTTAGGATTTTTTTATGTATGTCTAACTTGTGATATTAATAGGATTCGCCATACAAAATATCCATAAAACGAAAGAAAAGAAAATCGGGATGAAGATCCAAGAGACAATTGAAATAAATTATAACGGTACAATTCTTATCCATGCTATGATACATGGAAGAGGTATAACCGGGTATAGCTCCGTTATGTCCATAAAATGAACCTCTTTTTAAAAGGTATGAGCCATATCCCGTATTTTTATCCAGTTCCACTAAGTCGTTTAATCTTTGGTGTTGAAGTGTTTCGGATAGAAATGTCCCGTTTACTAAATTTTCAACGTATTTTTGCAGTTCTCTAGGTGTTGAGTAAGCCGATCCGGCTGCCCATGCCCATGAAACATCAAACTTTTCGGTTACGTCATCATTTTCAATATATTCTCCGGAATAATATCCCCGTCCATGTGTGCCGGGAAGCCCTAAGCCGTCAGTTATGAGGCCGGTATTGTTTAATTGAAGCGGAATAAGAATACGGTTTTTAATTTCATCTTCCAACGAATGACCGGTTAATTTTTCAATAATCATCCCAATAATAATGGTATTGGTGTTGGAATACTTCCAATTTGAACCCGGACTAAAATAAAAGTCATGTGAAAATCCGACATCAACTAGTTCTTGTGGTGACCATTTTTTTGTCGGTTGATTCATACATTCTTCCCCCCATGCATCATCATCCGTATAATTAAATATACCACTGGTCATATTGCAAAGCATCGCTATCGTAATACTATCGGCTTTGGGGTATTCGGGATAATATTTCGACAACTTATCACTTAACTTTATTTTTCCTTCATCCACTAATTGAAGTAAAACAGTACCTGTCATGGTTTTGGTATTGCTGCCTATTCTAAACGTGTGGTTAGCGTTCATGGGTATAGCATTTGGAATATCGCTTACTCCAGCACTATATAACCAATCGATCCCTTTTGTATGATCTACAACCAGTGCAACAATTCCAGGTACTTTAGTGTTTTTGATTATAGAATCCGTTACCGATTTCATCTGATCGATAAGTACTTGATTCGTGTCGACAACAGGATCTTTTTTGCATGAAATGATTAAACATGCAAAGATTAAAAGAATGGGAATGAAGGTTAATTGAAACTTTTTCATGCTATTTTTATTTTAATAATGTTTCTATTGGATTTATTCAGGGTATATTTTTAATTTATATTGTTTTATTTTATAGTCGTTTTTATTTAATTCGATTTATATTATAATAGGCTATTTTAAGGTAAATATTTTAATTACATCTTACAACTTACATGTTTCTGGTTTTTTCGGTGCAAAAGTAATTATTTTTTGTTACGAAAATACAAATGTTTTCTTTTTTATTCATGTTTTTCTGGTTTTTTTGAAATAATTTATTGCATTGTAATAAAATAAAAAGGTTCAAATGTACATCTTGGCCAGTCGAATGAATAACTTTGTTAGAAGTGGCTTATTATGGTATTTATGAAGTTTTAAATTTTTAAGACAGTTTCTTTAGAAGTGTTTGCATAACAATATATACATAAATGACGACAAGTATTATACATTCCAATATCCTTACTTATCATACATCCACATGCTTTTCTTTGTCCTTTGTCTTTCAACTTTTTGGCAGAGAGTGTTGTTTGATTAAATTCATTTGTAAAAAGAATGTTAGTTTCAGATAATTTTCCGTAATTTAAGAAATATATCAATTCCTTATCCTCTGCAAAAATCTTCTTTATTAACTCGCCATCTATACAACGATTGTGAAAAATATGATATTTATCTAAATCAATTTCTTCAGCACAACTCGCTATTGAAATTTTCCACCCTTCATTTTCCCATTGTTCCTTCATTTTCATTAATCCTTCTGCTATTTCCTGCATTTGCTCTAATGTGGGTTCGGCATATTTCATGTTTTCTCTGCTAAATAGAGGGCTTTCTTTTACTATATTTCGTTGCACTTTTCGATAAGGCTTAATATCTATAAAACTGAAAACGAGTTTGTCAGTGTAGTCTTTTAGCTGATTGCCAATATTCCAAATTCGTTTTAGAACTTCACGGGGGCTTAGTTTTTCTGTCAGAATGATAGGATCAAATCTCCAAATGACTTTTTCTTTGCCAATTAAATGGCTTAGCTCTTTGAAAGTGTTGATTCTTTTTTCAAGTGTAGGCAAGTTGGGTTCAAAGGCTTCTTTTTCATAGTCATTCAAGGTGTATTGAAAATAATAATGCATGCCTATGCTATCAAGTTCTTTGAGATAAGGGATGATGGGTTTGGGATTTTTTGTCCAAAAAACGATTACTTTACAATTTTTAAACGAAACATATAAAGGTTGCTGATTAAACGGATTATACCAAACAATATATGACTTTTTAATTCTATTGATGAACCATTTAGCGTAAAAGGCAGGGATATCGGTCGAACGACTAGCCGAAATGATTACGGGAGCCACGGCTTCAACTACTTCTCCGTTTGGTTTTGTTATATTAATTTTATTCCAAAGCATGTATTGTAAAATGACTTTTACTATTCAGGTAGTGTATAAATCGTTACATCCATAAAAGGGGGTAGGTTACTTCGAGCGGAATTACTTTTCTAAATGCATTGTGGTAAAACTTATTTTTTTGTGTTGTATATTATTTGCTTTAAGTCAATCTTTATCCCGATTATAAAAAAA
>DHTG01000043.1:37748-42150 GCA_002411545.1 Bacteroidales bacterium UBA5266
GATAGAATCTTTTATTAATAAACAGTTAATCTTTTACCCATGATTCGAAAGATATGTTTTATGTATTGATTGATTTGTCGTTTAAAAAGTTAACGAAAACTCTGGATTATATAAGTACTAACTTTAATAGTAGTTTGTGCTAAATTTGCATAATGGCTAATTATCAGAATATAACTTTTCCCTTATCAAATTGTAATTTAAAAAGAAGCTAACAATTTAAAAGAAGAGAGATTTACATAAAATTCTATGAATTAGTTTAAATGTTTTGAAAATAATGTTTATCTGTGATTTTTTTCTATTTTAATTTTGTTTGACAAGAACATTATCACTCCCAAAATTACAAATAAGAATATGCTTCCAAAAAGTAATGCGAAATCTTCAAGCTGTAAAATAATATAGAGGAAAAATTCCCTTTAAATTGGATGTCGCTTTTGTATAGAATAGCTTTGTAAATGCCGTAGTGCCGCTCTTCAGGAATGATGGACGTATATATATTCAGTTCTTTAGGTGTAATGTAAAGTGTATGTTCTTCGTGATATGGTTTTTTGTTATTGTCGTATGTGGTAGTTGTGTATGGTATTAGCAACAAAGGAGCACACAAAGTTTGTGAACTACTCCATTTATCGTTGATTTTTTGAACGGTTTCGCGACTGCGTTCTTGCCGTTCCTTAATTAAATTCTGAATCATTGTGCCCGGAATAAGCAAAATTAGAATCAGTACAAAAATTATAATACCTTTAAATGTTAATGATTGAGTGAATTTTTCTGTGGGAGTTTCCATATGAATGTTATTTTATAATGATTAATATGTATTGTGCGATCATAAACGCTCTATGCCAATTGTGGTTAAGACTGTTTTTTATGATTGATATTGTGAATCTATTGATTATAGCTTTTATTTTCCATCCTAAAAAGCTTTATAATTATGCATTATCCGGATATGTTGTTTGTCTTTCCGTGAATTAAGTTTACGTTCATTTGCAATGAATATACATTATTATTATGTGCTAGACGGACAAAATCGTCCACGGATTAACATGGAATATTTAATGGGTTGGTTGTGGACAGAGGATAGGTAAATATGGAAAAGAGTTGAAATGTTAATGAACATCGCGAACACTCAAAATATTATCTTCGGGAGTCAATATATCAATTACCCTCTTTATTTGCGTACCGGAGGAGTCGATTGAAATATTAATTTCAGATTGAACAGGTAGTGTTTCAATGCCAGCATAACAGCCTAAACTTGCATTTACCATATCACATTGATCATTTATTCTGTCAATCAACGTAAGTATGTTAGTCCGGTGTCCGAATTCATCTTTTTTACTGACATTGGGTTTTAAATCCTGGGTAAGTTTGTGGATTTCTGTTTTAACTTTTTCTGTGTCATAGCTAATCAATGCTTGTGTGAGCAAATTACAATCCATTTTTTCCTTTTTTAATTCTTCGCAAGAGGTTAGCATAATTAAAAAGGAAATAACTAATAAATTCAAAGCTGTTTTCATTTTAAAATGTTTTTAAGGTTAAATGTTTTTTGTCTTTAACGTATTAAATTTATCTTTATTGTATCCCTATTGTTTTAAGCATATTTTCAATGGGCTAATTTTATACCCACTATTCCCACTATGATTAGAAGTGCCGATAACAATCTTCCGATGCTTGCCGAGTCGCCAAAAAATACGATTCCGACAAGTAAAGTGCCCACAGCACCGATGCCTGTCCAAACGGCATAAGCCGTTCCTATTGGAATTGCTTTTTGTGCTATCCATAAAAACAATCCGCTAAAAAACATCGAAATAACCGCAAGGATTATTCCCCAGACTTTACTAGGCATAGTCTGGGATAATTTAAGTCCTAATGGCCAACCTATTTCAAAGACTCCTGCCAAAACCAAGTACATCCAATTCATATAGTATATTAATCGTTAATTTTATGCTATTGTTTTCGTTTAATCATTATAACCGTTTCAATATTAGCAGGATTTTTACCGGCTTCTTTCCAATCAACAAATCCGTTGTTTTCGTATATAATCCTTGCATTTTTACCTTCATCCATTTTTTTTGAAAATGTTTGGACATAAATATCTTCGTTTCTATCGAGTTCTTCTATTGCTTTTTTTACCAATTTATCACCATATTTATTTCCACGATATTTCTTTCTTACAGCTAACCATAGTATTTCTTTCTTCTCTTTATCCAAAGCAATAATTCCTGCTAAATCACCTTTGTCATTTTCAATGCCGAATGCATTATTATTTTGAATACAATGTTTAATTCCTTCTTGGAAAGCCATGGAATTTGTCATCGGCCCGAATAACGGTTCAACTTCCTTTGCCAATGCCATCCATGTGTCATAATCTTGTAGGTTGAGCAATCTTATCATATGGTCTTATGTTTTTTATTAATTCTTATTAATTTGCTTTATCGAAAAAAAGCGAAGGGGCAATTTTGAACTGAAAATAGTTGGTATTCCATATATCTTCAGTCTATTGATTTTTGTTGTATAATTTAAATAATCTTTTCGCTATTAATATCGAAAAAACGGTCCAGGGAATTAAAGATGCAATTCCAAAAGTTAATCCAATTGTTCCGGCTGTTGTTGGAATTAGCATTAATATTCCGGAAACTAATCCCCAAACAGCTGTCGCTTTACTAAATGTATTGTCGTAAAACATAACCCTTGAAATTATTAAAAGTGTAATGGCATTTAGCACATAATAAACGTCAAAAGCAGTTCCTTTGTATGTTAGAAGCAATAATTGTCCCGAACTTAAGCATTGAAGTTTCGTTTCTGTTGTCTCGGCGATTGCATATTGTTTACTTAATGAAAGCATTTCAAATGCAACGGTTGAAGCATAATAAGCTGCAATACCGATAAATTCAAGTATTAATGCAATCAGCATATAAGATTGACGAATCCGCCCTGTTTTATGACAGTGTGTTAGGGTTTGTTATTCAATTAATATGAAAACCTTGATTCCTTATCTCAATACTCTTAAATATGTTATATTTTTCATGGTCAAATGGATAGTCCCAGCAACCCAAACCGTGAAAAATCTGTCCACCAAAACCTGTTTTGAATCTATATAAACCATAAAGAGGATGAGTTACGTCTTTATTTGGAGAAATTCCAAACATATCGTATTCTTTGCATCCCTTTTCTTTTGATAGCCTTATGGCAAACCATTGTAAAGCATAAGTAGCCATATAGTTTCTGTTTATATTTGAGGATGCCCCATACAAATATGAACTACGATTGCCTGTTATTATTAAGAACATTGCTGCCAATGGTTTATTGTCAATTTCAGCTATCAGGTAATAAACATCTGCGGGTGATTTAGTCGTGTCTGCTTTAGTTGTTAAAATTGCTTTAAAATATTTAATGTCATTTAAATATAATCCATTTCTATTAGCTGTTTCAGTATATAAGCTATACCAAATGCTTAAATCGCTTAAATCAGCAATTCTAACAGTAACACCTTTTTTCTGAGCGAGTTTTATGTTATACCTTGTCTTGGGTTTCATTCTCTCTAAAATCGTATTTAATTCTGATTGTAAATCAAGATATAATGTGTTTGTCGGCAATATATTTGTTTCTGATTTACGGAGATTCCAGTTTATTGTGTTAAAATTAAATCTGATTTCCTGTGACTTTATGGAAGGCTCTGTGATTAAATTATCCTGATTATCAATGAAAGAACTATCCTTTGTCCAAAAGCTCTCCCAGCATAAATCGTATCGGACCATAAAACATTTTTTGGGGAGGAAAGAACGTAAACTCTCCGATAATTCTTCTAAAAAAACACCCTGAAACTCATTTTCTGGTTCTAATTCTGGACCATAAGGAACATATGCGATACTATCTGTATTGTTCACCTTTTGAATAATTACCAAAAGGTCTGAATTAATAGTAGAATCGCTAATAATATCATTGTATAAGTTGCTTTTTTTCGATTTAAAATTTAAAGCAATTGAATCCAGACCAATTTTTCTTTTAACAATTGACCAAAACGCTGTTTGTTGAACTATAGAAGTTTTATATAGTTCATCAATATCCTTTCTATAAACATCTGATAACATATTTTCACCTTAGTTGATAACTAACCCTTTTATCTAAAAATACAAAAATAAACATTTTTATTCATCATTGTTCGATAAAAATTCAACAGATTCTTCGCTTCGCTCAGAATGACAGTATTTAGCTTTGTTTAGATAAGGCTGAGGGGTTGCTTTGCGGCGGAGCCGCAAAGCAACCCCTCAGCCCCCTTCATCATATTTAAAATCGTTGTCATTCTGAGCGTAACGAAGTGAAGCGAAGAATCTGTCGTTAATAGCTTATTTTTATCGGACAATAGTGATTTTTATTTAGAAGACTGGACCTTTTATAATACACCCTAACG
>DHTG01000040.1:0-1248 GCA_002411545.1 Bacteroidales bacterium UBA5266
TTTGAATTGAGGTGGGCACCCTAACAAGAATAACTAATTAGTCATCGAGCGAAAATTAAGGTCTTATTTTTGCGTGGATAGTATTTCATACATGCATACATCTTTAGTTGCCGAGTGCAGCACAAAGAATCAACCGTAGATAAGAATACAATTACACCTTTGAACGAATGTAAGCCTTTGTATTGTATGGATTTCTGGCATCGACCAAGCAAAAAAGAAACTGTTGCAACGAATGCAACAGTTCAAATAGAAGGTGAAAGAGATTAAAAAATGAAATAGGATACAATTATCGTCTAGTCATTATCAATGAGCAATATTCATTTTAAATATATACTGTTGATGGTCACATTCTAAGATATAAAAATAGATCCCATTTGGAATATGTTTCGTCTGTAGTATGAAATCATTATCGCCTTTTTTTCCCCATAATGTTGTTTGGTAGATCGTTTGTCCGCTAATGCTCATAATGCTTATCTTTACCTGAGCATCATGGGGGAGGTGAAATGGGATGAGGGTTTGAGTATGAGCCGGATTAGGGATATTTTGTTTCAAAGAAATCATTTTATCGAGTTGAGGTTCCTGAATAGGGTCGATGATGGTTTTTTCGGCTTGTGGATGTATACTAATTCCATTGTTAGAGGTGTCGTAATCGTCCGTGCAATGTATATATAGGTGAAGGCTGTATACACCATCCAGATTGGGTACGGTATATGCATTTTTACAAGGATATACAAGCTTAGTTTTTTCGGTTATTTCATCCACTTGCTCTGTAAAAGATTGAATGGGAATGCCTGCACTATCAATGATTAGGCATAATTTCACTTCCTCTGCGGGGAGAGTTCCGGTATTTTCAATGTTTACTATGCTATGCAGCCGGCATAGTCCTGCATAGGCAGTGTCGGTTTGGGGGCATATAATCCCTGTTAGGGAGACATCCACATACAATGGAATGAATGGACATATCCGCTTGATGGTATTGTTAATGGTTTGACCGTCACATACTACCTCTGTGCTTATTTCAATAAGGAAATTAAACTCTTGTTTTTGGTGTATGTGAGGAACCATAAAGGCTTGGTTCAAAGTATAGCGTATGCTATCTCCGGGCAGCAAAAGCGTGTCGATGGTTGCTGTAAAAACTTCTTCATTGTTAAGTTTTAGGCTTATCGGAAATCCTTTAATAGGTATATTTCCGGCATTACATAGGTGCAGGCTAGCGTATATGCTGTCGCCACTTGTAGGTAAACCAAA
>DHTG01000040.1:1487-4089 GCA_002411545.1 Bacteroidales bacterium UBA5266
ATTTGCATCCATTGCATCTATATAGGCTGTCAATGTATAGTTTCCGTTGGTGCTGAAATCGAAATCATGAGTTATATCATAAGTAACGAAAGAGTTAGCGGTTATGACTCCTTCATTCAACGAAAGAGAATAGAGGGTATCTACGGCACCGTTTACACCTAGGAATAATTCAAGGGGATGTTCATCGAAGGAATAGTCGCGTGAGTTTAAATTATGCATATGCACTTTCAACGATTGGGAATCCAATTCACAGGCAAGGAGGTCGGATGCTCGGGCTACCTCCAATGAAACGGCAAGATCTTCCTGATACGTAATGGCGATGCTATCGATGTTTTGATTTCCTCCTCCGTAGCTAACTCCTTCCAAAGCAATGATAGCACAATGATAATTGGTATATGGTGTCAAATCAATGTTATATTTGGCAAAGGCAGGGATGGCATAGCTTGAGTCGTATCGTTCTAAATGTTTAAGCATGCTAAAAGTTTGACCGCCGTCTGTTGAGATTTTAATATCCGTAAAGTCGGCTTTTGTGGGATTTGCATTGTCATGCGCATACCAGCATGTTAATTGCGGATACAATAAGCCGTATAAATCGATGGGATACAAGGTGGCATGTGCCAGTGACCCGGCTCCTGATGCGGAGCTGAACTGTAGACGGTGGTTTCCGAAACGCGGGCTTATGGGTGGATGTAGGCCGTCGCCTGAAACGATGCTCCATTGCGAGCTTCCTTGCTTTTGGGTAAACAGCCAATCCATGGCAAGACTATCGAAACGGCTGCTATAGGGAAGATTTATTTTATGGACACGGTAAGTGTGTTTTATGGTATCGTCCAAGGGATTTATATCGTCCGATAGGGCTGAGATAATGCCTATGTTATAGTCGCCGTTAGCATAAACAGGCAGGTAGCTGAAAATAGTAAAGGTGTCGTTTTGAGTAGATAGGAGTGTTCCTGTTCTTAGGGTGTGCGACATATGTATGTTGACAGCTCCTTGTACATCGAGGTGTAAAACCATAGGGCTTTTTGAAAAATCAATATTCGTGTTTCCTGTATTTGTAATTTCAACACTTACTTTTGTATAATCCGGATAACAAGTAACCCTGTCGGCATTGACCGGTTCTGTCAAGGCCTTGACTTTAACATTACAGCCTGTATCTACTCTTTTACCGTAAGCACCCATGCTTGTGTATAGGCTTCTGTTCTCTCCCTTGATATCTTGCATCACAGAGTTTATGCTTGGACATATTAATGAAACGTAATTTGATAATGCTAAGGTTTCATCGACATCAATAAAACAAGCATTTACATTTACCGAATGGCTGTCCTGAGCATGTAAGGCTTGCAAATCGGAAATATTTGATACATTTCCGGCAATATAAGCAATATAAGCCCCTTTGCTGTAATAATTATTATAATCCAAAAAGGTGTTGTATGTGCTGGTTACATAAACCAAGGAATCGGTAAATACGGGATATGCCTCTTGCATACTATTTGTATACAATATATTATTTTGTATATACAAGGCATAGGAGGAATCCGTAGAAGCTATGCATAAGCCGTAAGCATTGTGTGTGCTCGATACGTATATCGAATTATGAAAAAGTTCGGCTCTTGAATTGTAATGATATATGCCATAGCCATCGTAGGTGGAATGTATGCTGATTTCATTGTTTGCCATTAATACGTTAAGCGGAGTTCCCTTTGTCGTATCCGCATTGGCATGCTTCAAATACACGCCATAGGCAGCTGAATCGGAGGTGAGAAAAATGCGATTTCCGTTTATGCCTTGGTCAATTTGAATGTAATGATTAAAATATAGGCCGTATTGTGTGGTATTTGCCGGTCGAAGCCTTATCTGGTTGTGGAAAATGGAATGAAAAGAAGCGTAATGATTGGCATATAATCCATAGGCGTAAGCATGGCTTAGTGTATTGCTGTCGAAGGCAATAGACGAAAGTCTCATGTTTTGTATATTTCCGCATGCATAGTCTATATACAGATTGGCAAAGCCTCCACGGATATGATTGCCAATAAAACATATGTTTGCTAAGTAACTTGTGTCATCTGCTTGTTGCACATATGTAATGGCATTTTGAATGGGAGATGTAGCTGTCGTATCGGCTAAGATAAGACAGTGTTTAAACGTGATGTTCCGGCAAGTATGATTAAAAACTACTCCATGTTTATCGGACTCCCCATCGATGCAAATGCTTTCAAACACGAAATAGCTGGCACTGTCTAAACGTAAAGCGGCCTCTGTATTTGATCGAAAGATCACATCTTCGGCATTTCCGCTTGCGGAAGTCAAACAAACCGTATGAGTGTCAGAGCTACCGCGCAAGCTACCCGAAAAGACGATGTTTTCGTAAATGCCGTTTGCAAGCCGTAATTCGACAGCGCCATCTATTCCGCATGTTTGAAAGGCAAATAATGCTTCATTTATGTTACTAAAATCAGCATTTGTTCCTCCCACTTTATACACTCCATGATAGATAGAATCACACCCGTAGAAATCAAGCCACAGGGTGTCGTTATTCGCATCTACATCGTGCATGCCGTTGGGATTGTTTACCCATATTTTTATATCGTTTTGATTGTTGCTC
>DHTG01000040.1:4453-8825 GCA_002411545.1 Bacteroidales bacterium UBA5266
CCGGCATCAACCACACGCGAAGAATAGCATCCTTTAAAAGTAATGATATCCCGTGATTGATGGATTATATCTCTTTGTAAGTCGCCTATCCTCGGACAAGTCAGCCCGGCATAATTGCTTAATGCTAAGCTGGAGCTGCTGTCAATATAAGACATTGGGATTTCAGTTGAATGGATATCTTGATTAGATGCTGATTGCCATAAAGCCAAAGAGTTGTAGTTGTTGTCGCCTAAGCCGTAATAGGATACGGATCCGTTTTTATCTCTGTAGTAATTATTATAATCTATTTTAGCAAAGGCACTTGTTATATAATCGCTCTTCCCAAAATGAAAAAGATAAGCCAGGTCGGGAGTGCTTATGTGTATGTTATTATTTATAAAACTCGCTTTATAATTGCTATCGCGCGGATACCAATACAATCCCTGGCAGCTTTCGGTGCCCGATATAAATACGGAATTATGAAATACGTCAAACTGAGAATAATTCGTATTGCCGTATAAATAAAATGCATAGCATTTTGAGCAATGTATAATCATTTCGTTATTGGCGATAAACATGGGACCTAAAGCGCCGTGACTCAGGTTGTAGTTTTGATATTTATATAATCGCATACCATAAACTGTTCCGGAAACGTTCACATGAATTTTATTACCTATGATACTGTCGATGCTGGTATAATTGTTTGTGAAAATCCCGTTATATTCTGAATGGCTTGTCGAAGTAGTGATGGTATTATAGGAAATGCTATGGTAAAAACCGTAACTATTGGAATATATTCCGCAAGCATACGCATCCGACAAATGATTGTTGTCGATGATACTCCCTTTTCGGTTATACATCCCTGTAGCTGAACCGGCCGGATATTCGAAGAGCATATTGTAATACCCTCCCCGTATGTTGTTATGAATAAAACATAGGTTGTCGGCATAATAGGGAGAGTTGTTCGTGCCTTTGTAGTGCACGGCAGCATAGGTGTTTTGTAAACCCGTACCAATGTAGGTGTTTATATTGCAATTTTTGAAGACAATATTCGAGTAAGATGCATTGCAGAGATCAAAATACACCCCGCACTTTTGAAGGCTGTTTGTCGTTTCACCTATGCTAATGTCCTTAAAATGAACATGACTCACGCCATTATCTAAAAACAAAGCATAGGAGGAAGATGTAACGGAAGTTCCAATGGTAAAACTATCGGCATGATGGGTAGAGGAGGTGATGATGATAGGATTGCTTATACTTGCTCCTGGAACACTTCCGTTTAATCGTTGGGTGCCTGTTAAATCGGAAATAACGGATAAATAAAGAGTTCCATTGATGCCGTGCGTGCGTAAACTATCGTATGCTTGGCTTAAACTGGTAAAATCGCCTCCGTTACCCACTCGGTAGGTTCCACTCAGTTGAGCTTCTAAGCTTGTAATAGAAAGGAAGGATAACATACATAATGTCAGTCTTAATGTTTTCATAGTAATATATTTTTATTGATTTTAGAATAATTTTCTCGGAATCTAACCCTCGAATAACAGTTTTTAAACGGCAAATAATGCCTGAGAGGATTTTTATCGGTAGGAAATAAACCTCTGTTTCTATGTGTCTAAGGAGTGTGTCCCTTTTCATGTTTTATAATATTATCAATTTACATTGCACAATCTTAAAAAGATTAGTCCAGATGTATAATTTAAAAAAATAAATGTAGCGATTAATAGTAATTTAAACGCATGTTTTCTTAGTTTTGATTTTTAAAAAATCGCTTCAAAAGTATAAAAAAAAATCATACAAAAAACAAAATATAACATTAATATTCAATAAAATAGAAATAAATTTATACGTATAAAAAATTTAAAAAAATGAAGTAATGTAAACATAATGCAAGAAGCAATTTACACAAAAGCATAGGAATACACAGCTAAAAAATGTTAAAAAAATTTAACAGCAAAAAACACAACATTTTCACCTTATATAATCGGAAAGAAAAACAGCGAGTAGAGGAATATAGTGGTATAGGATGCTGTTTTATTCATAAAAATTGACTACTTTTGCAAAAAAAAATGTAGGATATGACGAGCTATGATTTACTTGTAATAGGGAGTGGTCCCGGGGGGTATGTGGCAGCTATACGAGCCTCCCAATTAGGGCTTAAGACTGCTGTTGTTGAGAGAGCCGAATTAGGGGGCATTTGTTTGAACTGGGGATGCATTCCCACCAAAGCCTTGATGAAATCGGCCCAAGTATATTCCTATTTGAAGCACGCCGAAAGTTACGGTGTTGTTTGCGAAGGAGAGGTGAAGGCTGATTTTGGAGCCATGGTCGCACGCAGCCGCGGGGTGGCTGAATCCATGAGTAAAGGCATACAGTATTTATTCAAAAAGAATAACATCGACCTCATCGAAGGGCAAGGCAAAGTCCGTGCCGATAAGAAAGTGGAAGTGCTTCAAGCCAATGGAGAGACTACTGCCTACGAAGCAAAGCATATTATATTGGCCACCGGAGCACGTTCGAGGGTATTGCCCAATGTTCCCCAGGATGGCAAAAGAATCATCGGTTATCGCGAAGCCCTGACTTTGCCTGCATTGCCTCAGTCTATGTTGGTAGTAGGCTCGGGAGCCATTGGAAGTGAATTCGCCTTTTTTTATAATAGTTTGGGCGTTAAAACAACCTTGGTTGAATTGCTGCCTACGATTTTGCCCGTGGAGGATGAAGAAATTTCCAAACAAGTGGAACGTGCTTTCCGCAAACAAGGTATGAAAATCATGACGGAAGCCAATGTAGAGTCGGTAAGTCTGAAAGAAGATACCTGTCATGTAAGCATCAAAGATAAAAAAGGGAATATTGTCGACATGGATGTTGACGTGGTATTATCGGCGGTTGGCATTCAAACGAACCTGGAAAATCTCGGCTTGGAAGAAGCCGGCATAGCCACGGAAAGGGGGAAAATTGTGGTTGATGCCTATTACAAAACCAATGTAGAAGGTGTTTATGCCATAGGCGATATCGTCCACGGACCGGCATTAGCCCACGTTGCTTCGCAAGAGGCGGTGGTATGTGTAGAAAAAATTGCCGGCAAAGAAGTAAGTCCCGTCGATTATAAAAACATTCCCGGATGTACCTATACAACGCCCGAAGTGGCATCGGTAGGGATGACCGAAGCCAAGGCATTGGCCGAAGGTTATGACATTAAAATCGGAAAATTCCCCTTTACCGCCTCGGGCAAAGCCAGTGCAGCCGGTAACAGGGATGGCATGGTCAAAGTAATATTCGATGCGAAAACCGATGAGTTGTTAGGATGTCATATGGTAGGCGACAATGTTACCGAAATGATAAGCGAAGCCGTAGTGTTGCGTAAATCCCGGATGAAAGCCCATGATATCGTTTCGGCCATACATCCGCATCCTACCATGTCGGAAGCCATGAAAGAAGCGGTGGAAGCTGCTTATGGAGAAGCCATACATTTATAATTAATATATAAAAACATAAAAAAAATTATCTATGAAAGCATATGTATTTCCCGGACAGGGAGCACAATTTATCGGAATGGGCAAGGATTTATACACTCAAAATGAATTGGCCCGTCTACTTTTTGAAAAAGCAAATCATTTATTGGGATTTAATATCACGGATATTATGTTTTCCGGTACGGAAGAAGAACTAAAGCAGACCAAAGTAACCCAACCGGCCATTTTCTTGCATTCGGTCATATTAGCCAAGACCTTGGGCGACGACTTTACACCCGATATGGTTGCCGGTCATTCTTTGGGCGAGTTCTCCGCCTTGGTAGCCAACCAATGTTTGTCGTTTGAAAATGGTTTACTCTTGGTGTCGAAACGGGCCATGGCCATGCAAAAAGCCTGCGATAAAGCGACTTCAACGATGGGAGTGGTGCTTGGATTAGACGAGGATAGCGTGATAGAAGTATGTAAAACCATCACTGACGAAATTGTTATCCCGGCCAATTTTAATTGTCCCGGACAAATTGTGATTTCCGGTTCTCCCAAAGGAATTGAACTCTGTACCGAGAAACTCATGGCAAAGGGAGCCAAAAGAGTGTTGCCTTTGAAAGTCAGTGGAGCTTTTCATTCGCCTTTCATGGATCCTGCCCGTGTTGAATTGGCCGAAGCCATCGATAAATTACCTTTCCATAAACCGATATGTCCTATTTATCAGAACTTCACAGGTCAAGCTTCTACCAATGTTCTTAGCATTAAACAAAATGTGAAGGACCAATTAACTTCGCCCGTACTTTGGACACAAAGTGTAAAAAATATGATTGCCGACGGCGCTACTTCCTTTGTGGAATTAGGACCGGGAACGGTGTTGCAGGGCTTGATTAAAAAAATCGATCCCAACGTAGAAGTTTCCGGCAGAAGTTAGGCTTGAT
>DHTG01000040.1:9174-9466 GCA_002411545.1 Bacteroidales bacterium UBA5266
AATTTACGTAATTCGTAATTTTTAATTAAGTCAGGGGGTGATTTGGATTCACCCCCTGACTACCTTGATTTTTCAGAATGAAAAAGTTTTGAATTAATTAGACTATTTAAATATAAATTGTATTTTCCTCTATAAATTTAGCGATAAATTTTTATCTGTCTGTGTGTAATTAGCCAATTTTATGTACATTTGCAAAAAAAATAGCATCATGCATAGTCGGAATAAAGATATAAACCCTTATCCATATTATTCATCCTATACCGCTTGCCTCCTTACCGATCATTTAGGCAGT
>DHTG01000088.1 GCA_002411545.1 Bacteroidales bacterium UBA5266
TTAGGGTTTGGCATTAAATCAGGACAGGAGGAAGTATTAATGCAAACACTGAAAAACTTATTACATATGTCGAATCGGAAAGAGGTGTTTCAAGAACGTAGAAAAAAAATGTTGAATGATAAAATCGATTATGCGAAATTCTTGACTTGGTTTATTGAAAACTTTCCCAAAAGCAAACAAATCATGAAAGATAATCCGGAGTATCAATATAACTTTAAATAAAATGTATCAATATAAAATTCCCGAATCCTTTTCTATCCCTTTTTTCGATCACGATAAAAGCTTATTAAAGACCATACGTACTTCCGGCAAACGAAGAAAGATGAATTTTTTTTATTTTGCATGTAGGAAGATAAAAAATATTATTTTATACAGGTGGGCGTATTTTTGTCCTTTTAATTCCTGGCGGATACGTTTTCATCGGTGGCGTGGGGTACATATCGGAGAAAATGTATTTATCGGGACCCAGTGTTCCATTGACAATGCCTATCCGGAAATGATATTTATTGAAGATTATGTGGCAATAAATCAAGGGACAACTTTGTTAGCACATACCAATGTAAGACATTGCTTCGAAGGTTTGATAGAATGCAAAGTATCGCCTATTCATATAAAACACCATGCCTTGGTGTCGATTAATTCTACAATTCTGCAAGGAGTAGTTATTGGTGAATATGCGGTTGTAAGTGCAGGGTCCATTGTAATTAATAATATCAAACCCTTTACTATGGTAATGGGGAATCCGGCTAAGAAAATATTGGATTTTAAACATATGTTAACGAATCAAAATAATAATAATCAATAAAAATTATCCTTATGGAAGCATTTATTAAACATTTTGCAGCACAATTTGATGACACAGAAGTAAGTGAGTTTACCTCAACCACAGTTTTTAAAGACTTGGAAGAATGGAGTTCTTTAATGGCTTTATCGGTGATAGCCATGGTGGATGAAGAATACGGAGTGAAAATCAAAGGAGAAGACATTCGTAATGCCAAAACTATCGAAGATTTATATAATGTAGTAAAATCCAAACAATAACATGGCTTTTTTATCGGTAAAAAACACTAAAATAACGGGAATAGGAGCTTGTGTTCCCAAACTCATCCTTGAAAACAAGCAATCTTCTTTGTTTGATACAGAAAGTCTCGCTGCCTTTATCAACGGAACCGGTGTAGAACGTAAGAGAAAAGCCCCTGCCGATACATGTACTTCCGATTTATGCATAACAGCGGCAGAACAGTTAATCAAAGATTTACAATGGAATAAAGAAGACATTGATATTCTGATTTTTGTTTCTCAAACACCGGATTATGTCTTGCCGGCAACGGCTTGTGTTATCCAGGAACGTTTGGGCTTATCTACCGACTGTTATGCTATGGATATTTCCTTGGGATGCAGCGGTTGGGTGTATGGTTTGCAAGTGGTATCCGCTCTTTTACAAAGTTTAGATAAAAAAAGGAAAGCTTTATTGTTGGTGGGAGATACTATTTTAAAATTTTGTTCGGAAAGCGATAAAAGCACCTATCCTTTGTTTGGAGATGCCGGCACGGCAACTGCCCTAGAATATAATGAAAATACAGGGAAAATGTATTTCGATATGCATACTGATGGGAGTGGTCATAAGGCTATCATTATTGAAGATGGTGGTTTTCGCAAGCAAGTTACAGAAAGTTCTTTTGCAATGCACAATAGGGGAGAAGGAATCACATCCAATAATTTACAATTGATTTTAGATGGTATGGATGTTTTTTCTTTTGGCATTCAAAGAGCTCCTCAAAGTGTCAATGCTTTAATCGAACATTTTCAGTTGGATAAGGAAGAAATGGATTATTTTCTTTTTCATCAAGCCAATTTGTTTATGAATGAAAAAATAAGGAAGAAATTGCAAATTTCCCTTGAAAAAGTCCCTTATTCCTTAAAAGATTTTGGAAATACCAGCAGTGCTACCATTCCTTTAACCATGGTTACACAATTACAAAAAGACTTACAAAGCCGACATTTAAAAAACATAGCTTGTGGTTTTGGGGTAGGCTTGTCTTGGGGAAGTGTGTATTTTGAAACGGATTGCATTACAGTACCTGATTTAATAGAAATTTAATATGAATACATTTAATCCATTTTCCTTAGAAGGGAAAACCATATTGATAACCGGAGCTTCTTCGGGCATAGGCAAAGCCATTGCCATAGCTTGTTCCAAAATGGGAGCGTCTTTGCTGATAAGCGGACGAAATGCCCCACGTTTGCAAGAAACCTTGTTGGCATTGGAAGGGGATAATCATAAGCAGTTTATAGGTGATTTAACCCAAACAGAGATTCTCAGCGCAATGTTGGAAGAAATGCCTGTCATACAAGGGGTCGTACACAGTGCCGGAATTACAAAAAACCTGCCCTTTACCTTTGCTACCGGAGAAAAAATGGAAGAGATAATGGCTGTCAATTTTTTTGCTCCGGCAGAATTAACGCGTATGCTGCTAAAGGCAAAGAAACTAGAGAAAGGCAGTTCTATAGTGTTTATTTCTTCGGTGTCGGGTGTATGGTGCGCTGCCCCGGGTGGCTCCATGTATGCGGCTTCCAAAGGCGCCATTAATGGCTTGGTCAAAGGATTGGCTTTGGATGTGGCTCCCAAAAGTATACGGGTAAACTGTGTCAATCCGGGAGTTATAGAAACGCATATCTTTGATGAAGGGATTATTTCGCCGGAACAATTGGAAGAAAACAAAAAACAATATCCCTTAAAACGTTTCGGTACACCCGAAGAAGTGGCGTTTGCGGTGATTTATTTATTATCGGATGCCAGTGCCTGGGTAACGGGAAGTAATTTATTAATTGACGGAGGTTTAACTTTACAATAAACATATGAAAGCATGTATCAAAGCCATAGCCTATGCCTTACCGGCAAAGGTGGTTACCAACGATGATTTAGTCCAAGATTTTCCGGAATGGACGGCAGAGAAAGTAGTCGATAAATTGGGGGTCAAACAACGCCATGTGGTAAGTGAAACGGAAACCGCTGCCGATTTGGCTACCCAAGCCGCCGAGAACTTATTCAAAGAAAATCCCAACATCCAACGGGATGCCATCGATTTCGTTCTCTTGTGTACCCAGAGTCCGGATTATTTTTTGCCTACGTCGGCATGCATCATCCAGCATCGTTTGGGATTGCCTACAAATATAGGTGCTTTGGATTTTAATTTGGGTTGTTCGGG
>DHTG01000061.1:0-5794 GCA_002411545.1 Bacteroidales bacterium UBA5266
CTAACAGTATATTTCCCTGACTTTTGGTACGTATGATTCGGCTTCATACCTATTCCGTTGGCTCCATCGCCAAATGACCATGTATATTGAACTCCGTACAAGCCGTAGAACGTTATTTGTGTATTTGTATCGCAAACTATGGTATCGGAAACCGTAAAATCCGCATTGAAAATATGCACGGAAATATAATCCGATTTTTTCAGCGTATCCTTACATCCCTTATCACTCGTAACTATCAAGGTAACGTCATGGTCGCCAATACCAAATACTTTAGTAGGATTGGTTTGAGTGGAAGTTGTACCATCATGAAATTGCCATAAACTACTTATAAAATTGGAAGAATTATTGACAAAGTTTACCGATTTCGTCTCACTGGCACTTTGCACACAGAACACCGAATCAGCCATAAAGTCGGCAACAGGATTAGGATATATAGTAACATAGGATACTTTTTCTGTTTTTGTTGCACATCCCATTTGATTATAGGCTGTCAACGATACTTTGTATTGACCGGCATCCCGATAACTATAGCCGGGATTGTTTTGGGTAGAAGTTCCTCCATCGCCGAAATCCCATAGCAGACTTTTCACATTGGCTCCTCCGGGAATGACCGTATCGCTAAACGTGATGCTTTGATATTGACAAGCTGTTGTAATATCAGACGAAAAATTCACATAAGGACCGGATGAAGCAGTTATATAATTTTTAATAGTCTTTAACTTCTTGCTATTGTCTGCATAGGTAACGGTTAATGTTACATCATATGTACCCGGATGATTGTAAACAAAAGTAGGATTTTGAATATAAATATGCGATGAACCATCACCCATATCCCATTCCCAAGCCACCGGATTACCGCTCGACAAATCAGTAAACGATACTTGCATGGGAACACAACCTTTGGTGGTATCGGCAGTAAAATCGGCTGTTTGTGCATAGATACTCCCATTGAGTACACAAAATACACACATGACAAAGAATGATATCCTTGTATAAACAAATTTCTTATAGTAATATGTAAATCGCTGCATCCCCATTACTATTATCTATTATTTTTTTGCAAATATAATATTTTTTTTACTTATTCCAATATTTTTTATAAAAATAATTATTATTGTCCGATAAAATAGGTTATGAGTAACTGATTCTTCGCTTCACTTCGTTACGCTCAGAATGACAATAAAGATAATAAGAATAGAGAGATTAAAGACAGGCTGTTTATGTTGTCTATCTATTCATCCAATAAGGTAAATGCATCCCAATCCAAGGATACCGGAAAGCGGGTACGGTAGTGCTGCAATTCATCTTTATGTAAAGTAATATCAATCAATGTTTCTTCATGGGAAGCATGTAAGAGACGTTGACCGATAGGATCAATAATCTGTGATTCTCCGATATAATGCAAGTTGTTACCATCATTCCCCACTCTATTAACCGCAATTACAAAAGCTTGATTTTCGATGGCTCGAGCTTTCAGTAAAGTATTGAACACCGACATGCGTCCGGAAGGCCAATTGGCAATATAAAGCAAACAGTCGTATAAAAAACTATCTCCCTTACGTCCATTACGACTCCAAACAGGAAAACGTAAGTCATAACAAATCAATGGTAAAAACCGCCATCCTTTGTATTCAATCAGAAGTTGTTCTTTTCCTTTCGTCAACAATTGTTCTTCAGAAGCCATACGAAACAAATGCTTTTTATCGTAGGATTGTATGCTGCCATTCGGATTTACCCATAACAAGCGGTTATAATAATGCTTCTTTTCTTTAATGGCTAAACTAGCCACTACGGCAGTATCAAACTTATGGGCAATTCGTCGCAAAAAAGACACGCTTTCACCATCCATGGATTCCGCCAGTTGAATCGTATCGACCACAAAGCCTGTATTAAACATTTCAGGAAAAATCAACACATCCGTCTGAATATTCCTTTTTGCTAAACAAGACTCATAATGCAATAGATTCGATGATACAGATTTCCAGTTGATATTCGCTTGAAACAAAGAAAGATGCAGTGTGTCCATTCTTTATTGTTTAAATATTTCAGTTACTCTATCAAAAATTCCGGTAACATAAGCAATGGCCATACCGTAGTTAGAAATGGGTATCTGTTTATCGATTAATTGTTTCATGCGCACCGACACTTGTTTTTGTGTAACCATGCAAGCTCCACATTGTATTCCCAAATTTATATCATCTAAATCGGGCAATGGCGACAAAGCAGTAACCCACTCAAAACGTAAATCTTTTCCAGTAAATGAGCGTAACATCCGCGGGATTTTGTGTCGTCCAATATCTTCGCAAGAAGTTACATGTGTACATGATTCGAGCATAAGTATTTTATCACCATTTTTTAAGCTTGAAATGGCAGGTGTTCCTTTTAAATAATCTTCAAAATTACCTTTAGCACGTGCCAAAATAATACTAAAACTACTCAAAGGAATGGAAACAGGCACTATTTTCGATACAAAATCAAAAGCTTGACTATCTGTAATGACTAAATTCGGTTTCTGTTTGTCTATATATCCTTTTAATTCTTGCGGTTGCAAACCAACGACAACGGCATGATTATCGAGAATATCGCGTATGAGTTGTACTTGAGGTAATATCAAACGGCCTTCGGGAGCTTCAGAATCTTGTGGCATAACTAATACGATTAAATCGCCGTTTGAAACAATATCACCCACAAAAGTATTTGATATATAGGCTGATGGTGGAGTGATTCTCACCAAAGCATCGATTAGTTCCTTGATACCTTTGTTTTGCAAGGAACTACATTCCAAAACAGGAACACCAAACTCCTCTAAATGATGTTTTAATGTATCGGTTAAACTTTCCTTATCCGATTTATTGTGAACAATAAGATAAGGTATGGCAAAATAGTTTAAATCTTTAATCCATTCCTTTTCCTCTTTACCAAAGGTATTTTCCGAAATAACAATCACGGCAACATCAATCGTTTTCAAGACTTCTTTGGTTTTTGTGATGCGTTTTTCACCCATCTCTCCCGTATCATCAATGCCTGCCGTATCGACAAAGACTACCGGTCCAATTCCAAAAACTTCGATGGATTTTTTTACCGGATCAGTGGTAGTGCCAGGAATATCTGATACAATGGCTATATCTTGGCCGGCTATGGCATTTATCAACGAACTTTTTCCTTGATTACGCCTACCGAAAATACCTATAAATACACGTTTGGTTTTCATATATTAATGTTAATTATTTTTTGCAAAAATACAAAAAATCACAATCAGATATAACAAAAAAACCCGTCCGCATTGCGCCGGGTTATTTATATGGTAATTTTTGAAAATCTAAATGTAAAGACTATTTTTTTGCTAAGAAATCATTAACTTCTGCTGTAGGAACGATCGATTCTTTAAAGGTATAAGCACCTGTTTTGGATGAACGAACCATTTTAATTACTTTTGCAAATTCTTGCCCTGTACTTTGCTTTAATGTTGCAACAACCTTCTTTGCCATAATTCAAAATTATTTAATTTCTTTGTGAACAGTTACTTTCTTTAAAAAAGGATTATACTTTTTCAATTCTAAACGATCGGGAGTGTTTTTTCTGTTTTTGGTCGATATATATCTTGACATACCGGGAACACCCGATGTTTTTTGTTCCGTACATTCTAAAATGATTTGTTGTCTAGCTTCTTTATTTTTCTTAGCCATAACTTCCTATATTATTAGATTGAATAAGCTCTTTTTTTTGGATTGCAAAAGTACAACTTTTTATTTCATAAATTACACTTTCATCAAAAATATTTAAAATTTCTTTTCTTAATCCTTCATATAAGGAAACGATATATTCCTATTTTGATTAACAATACATTATTCATCACAGGGAGTAAGCTATTCGCCCTCCAAACATTAAATGTATATGTAAATGTCAGATGAATTACACAAAACGTAAATCGGTAACAACACAAGAATTCTTACATTCAACTGAAATACATATACATACACTTGCAATCAAAAATATATAAAAAAATACGTATAAAGGAATGGTTTGAATATAAAAAGTAGTAATTTTGCATCTTGAAAATTACGGATGGTTGTGGAAGAGACTAAATATTTTAAACAATTTGATATTAAGTTCAGTACGCTTGGAATAGGCTTGCATGAATTTGTATTGAATATAGATAAAACATTCTTTTTAAAGCATGCAAACGATGAAATTAAAGATGCGGATATTCAAATCTGTTTAACGGTACACAAAAGCGAAACCATGGCAGTTTTCGATTTCGACCTAAAAGGCACCTTAATCGTAAGTTGCGATATATGTTTAGAAGATTTAACTTATCCTATCCATATCAAAGAAGAGTTGATTTTAAAAACATCCCAAGAGCATAGAGAGAGTGAGGATGAAAACATTGCTTATGTTAATCCAAACGAACACCAATATAATGTCGAGCAGTTTTTATATGAAGTTTTATATGCCAGTTTACCTATGAGAAAAACACATCCTGAGATGAATCAAACATGCAACGACATTATGATTCAATACTTAGAAAAGAGCAGTCAAAGCACTAAACCGGAAATTGACCCACGATGGGAAGCCTTAAAAGAAATTCATTTATAAAAATATATAGAAAATACATACATCATGCCAAATCCAAAACGCAGACATTCGTCTACACGAAGAGACAAAAGAAGAACGCACGATAAAGCTGTTGAACCTCAATTAATGGAATGTAAAAATTGTGGTGCTGCTGTGATATATCATAGAATATGTCCCGAATGTGGCTATTATAGAGGTCAATTGGCTATCGAAAGCAAAAAGAATGCATAATATGCTTTTCTGTTAGCGTTTTACGAATATCACTGGTAACAGGCTTTGTTATGAGTAATATTCGTATTCGCTGCTATAGTTTTCAACAAGTAGTAATTCATCATTATTATCGACGATATTAAGGGAATAAACGTTTATACTTACTTCATCCTTATTTTCATTATACTTCATCTCCCGACGAGAAAGCTCCCTATCATCGTGGTTGAACATGCTTTCTACAACAAGTAAATCATCATCACTGTAAGTATATACATATTTTATATACTGGGAAGGCGTTTCAATCATCTGTTCTATCATCAATCCGTTTTCATTATAGGCATAGGTTCTTGTTGCCATTAGTTCTCCTTTTAAGTTATAGGTTTTCTGCACAACAGGACCATGTTCGTCGTATTCATAGCTTTCCTTCATTTTGTTATCTTGCATTACTTCTTCCAACTCAAAAACAACGAGCCTATCTTGTTCATCGTAGAAGTATTTTTTTCTAACACAAACACTATCCTCATCATCACATTCTATTTCTTCAACGAGATGTTTGTCTTTCCATGAATACTTATTTTCGCAATACTGACTGCCATCAGCGTAAACAATATGCTTTTCTATCAATTTATCCTCATCGTCATAGACAAACTTTTCAAGAATTTCCTCTTCGCTATACTTTACTTTACATGCACATATTAAGTCGTTTTCACCAAAGGAATAGGTTCTCGACTCATAGGAAACCTCTTCAATACCATCATAAAAAGACTCTTCTATCAATTGATTCTTTTCATTGTAATTCCTTTGTATCATATTTTCGCAATGACCGTCTGTATTATATGTTTTATCACAACACAGGTTTCCATTCGGATCATATGCCGCATAAGCTATCATGCGTTTATCTTCTACAATCGTATCATCGTAAGTATTTACCCTATTATAAGTCGTGAGATATTTGGTGATTGATTTAATTTTCGGCTTCATCGTTAATCTTGATTTTTCAAGCGGCAAA
>DHTG01000061.1:5964-9239 GCA_002411545.1 Bacteroidales bacterium UBA5266
AAAAATACTAAAATTATCCAATCAAAAAACATATGGATAAGTAGAAATGTTTTCCTTTTCACATGTTGACGTTTTTTCTATCCAATAAAATATTCACAAAATCTATGTTTCATAACATGGCATTCATTTTCGCTAAAAAAATATCTAAAAAAAACAAAAAAGATAAGCATAAAAATTCTATATTTGCCAAAATTCAAATGTAAGAGAAAACGATGAACCTATTCAAACGGAAAGTTGCTGTAATTGGCAGTGGTAGTTGGGCTACCGCCATTGTGAAGATTTTATCGGATAATCTTCCCTCGATTTATTGGTGGGTAAGAGAGCCCGAAGTGATTGAAAGTGTACAAAACAACGGACGTAATTGTATGTATTTAAGCTCTGTTGCCATTGATCCCAAACACGTAAAAGTATCGAACGATTTGGTGAAAACCGTTTCAAAAGCCGATATCATTATCATGGTTATCCCTTCGGCATATTTGCATAGGACTATATCGGATCTTGAACCTAAACATTTCGAAAACAAGAGCATCATATCGGCCATTAAAGGCATTGTTCCCGAACGCATGGAATTTATCACCGATTATTTAATCAATCATTTTCATGTTGATCCCCAGCAATTAGGAGTCATAAGCGGCCCCTCTCATGCCGAAGAAATCGCTTGGCGTAAATTAACCTTTTTAACATCCGCCTCTCTGAATCCTGAATTAGCCGCAGAAGTAGCTGATTATTTCAATTGCGATTATGTACGTACGAATGTATCGGACGATATTTTCGGCATCGAATGTTCCGTTGTCTTAAAAAACATTTATGCCTTAGCGGCAGGAATTTTTCGAGGAATGGGAGCCGGCGACAACCTCTTGGCATTATTTAACACGAACTGTATCAACGAAATGATACATTTCATTTCGTCCATACATCCCGACAAAGATCGTAATTTTTATACCGCTCCCTATTTAGGCGATTTCTTGGTAACCACCTATTCCCAACACAGCCGAAACCGTGCTTTCGGCGTCATGATTGGACAAGGTTACTCGATACGTACCGCTCAATTAGAGATGAAAATGGTAGCCGAAGGCTATTATGCCACCCGTTGCATCCATGAAATCAATATGAAATATAAAATTAACACCCCAATCATCAATGCTGTGTTCAGCATCCTATACGAAAAAGCCATGTTTCGCCAAGAAATGTATAATCTTTTAAAATCAATGAAATAAATTTAGCATGCCTCACTCCACTGCATTGACCCATATTATCCTATTCATTAATATATGTAGTGTACTTACGTTCACCGCTTGTAATAAAGAAGAAGGTTATGCCAGCGTGAAAATAAAAGGTCAAGTCAACGATATACTTAATCATCCTATTAACCAATTACTGGTTACCATAACGAACAAAGAGAATGATAAGATTGATCAATTTCGAATAGACGACACATCGGGCAAATTCGAAAGGATATATTTATTCGAAACGCCTCAAGATATCACGTATGTGATTGAAGTGAAAGACACAGATGGCGAAATGAATGGAGGAAAATTCGAATCTCAAACCAAAATCCTCTCGATTTCAAAATTCGACTATGTTAAACAACAATCTCAATTAGCCATCCATCGAATTGCTGAAAAAGAAGTTTTATTTGTGTTAGAATATAAGGATTGATTTTTATAAGATGAAAAATATTTTTTCTAATTAGAAATAAAAAAGTTCTAGTTAGAAAATTATTTTTTCTAACGTAAAAAATAATTTAGCACGTGTGAAAAATGAGGAGTGTTTCACAATCCGCACTAAATCTTAAAACATTCCCGAATTTCTACTACGAAAATGAATGATTAATCTAAGCATTTCTAGTTTAAAACACCTTTAGAACTATGCTTTAGGTAAAGATATTACAAAATACGATTTTGGCGAAAATTCACAACGTACAACACCATCTTTCATGGCATTATAAAAAAGATGAAGTATTTTTCAGTTTTATTAGACAATCTTACAAAAAAATGTTACTTTTGCAAACCTAAAATATTATTTCTAATAAATCTCAATAGTGTGAAAACGTTTAGACTAGGTGGTATTCATCCCGAAAATAATAAATTTGCACATTCATCACAGATTGAAGAGTTTCCTTTACCCACACAAGCCGTACTATATGCAACCCAACACTTGGGAGCTCCATCGACGGTAGTGGTAGCCAAAGGCGACAAAGTGAAAGTCGGCCAGTTATTAGCCAAAGGGGAAGCTTTTATTTCAGCCAATTTACATTCTCCCTATTCAGGAACTATTAATAAAATAGATGCCGTAGCCGATATCACCGGCTACAAGAAAACAGCCATTGTTATCGATGTGGAGGGCGACGAATGGGAAGACGACATTGACAAAAGCCCTGAAATTAAAAGAGAAATCCGATTGTCTCCGGCTGAAATCATCGAAAAAATCAAAGAAAAAGGCATTGTAGGATTAGGTGGTGCATGTTTTCCTACCCATGTTAAGTTTATGGTTCCACAAGGCAAAAAAGCCGAATATATGATTATCAATGCCGCCGAATGTGAACCCTATATCTCTATCGACAATAGAGTTATGCTCGAACGCACCGAAGAATTTCTCATTGGTGCCTGCATACTGCGCGATGCTTTACAACTACCCACTCTACATATAGGGGTGGAACACAACAAAGCCGAAGCCATTGAGAAACTAACACAAACCGCTAAAAACTATCAAGGAGTAGAAATACATACCTTACGAACCAAATATCCGCAAGGCGCCGAAAAACAATTGATAAAAGCCATCACCGGACGCGAAGTTCCTTCGGGCAAATTACCCATTGATGTAGGCTGTATTGTAAACAATGTATGTACGTCCTATGCTGTTTACGAAGCCGTTCAAAAAAACAAACCATTAATTTCTAATTTCTTATCATATACAGGCAAATCGATCCAAACGCCTAAAAACTACTTAGTACGATTAGGCACTCCGATCCAAAATATCATTGAAGCCAACGGCGGTTTGCCCGAAGATACCGAAAAACTTATTTCCGGCGGACCTATGATGGGCAAAGCCATTGCGAATAGGGATGCTTTTACAAGCAAAGGATTTTCATGCCTACTAATCATTAATAATAAAGAAGGAAAACGCAAAGAAAGCATTAATTGCATACGATGTGGCAAATGCGTAGAAGCTTGCCCTATGGGATTGGAACCTTATTTGCTGGCACCTCTTTCCGAAGCCGCCCGATGGGAAGATATGGAAAAAGAACATGTAATGGATTGCATCGAATGCGGATG
>DHTG01000019.1:0-1116 GCA_002411545.1 Bacteroidales bacterium UBA5266
GGCTACAAAGATAGCTGTTTTGACAATATAAATGCATATGTCCACATGAAATTATGCTATTTTATCCGGTAAACACGGATGATTCTTCCTACAAACAACATTCTTGACGGAATGTTCCTTCCCTTTTTCAGCAACTATACATCCTATTTACTTAGATTATCAGTTTGCAAAAATAAATTATCTTTTGTTACGATACCAATAGTAGTTTTGTGTTTTAGCGGTTATTGATAACACTATAACTATTATCAAGATAGATACATTTTTCATTTTAAAATTTTTTAATTGTTTTTATGCTTACATTTATTGATATATTTGAACATTCAATATAATAGCTTCCGTTGGAGATAGTTTGGGAGATACTAAAATCGGTTCCGTCCAACCTATCCCAACAGCCGTTGCATCACATTGTATAAAGACTGAAAAAATATATTCATTTTCTATTGTTTTTATAAAATCTGATCGTAACCATGCAATGCCGCTACTTGATCCTCCATTGGCAATTACTAAGGTTTGATTAGTAAAATCTATTTCGGGTAATACGGATACAACTCCGGTACATGTTTTAAAGTACTCATATTATTCTTCCGTATTAATGATAATGACGGAAGAATCGTAATTACAATCATTCAAAGGAAGATACATAAAGAAAAGATGTTCGGTTTTCATCAACATCGTATCCAAGGAAAATGTATATAAACTATCCTCCGTTCCCATGTAGCGGCTGTATATGTTTTTGTTTTTCGCAACGCCATTACAGGTAAAATAGCCTTGTAGAAATAAATTATCATTAATATTCATTCTGTTAGTCGAAATTCCTTTTTGTTGAGTTAAAATAAATTGCAATGTCGTATCAGGATAATAAAGCATTTCTTTCCATTTAACATTCCATATATACAGGCGATTAATGATTTTTATGCTGTCTAAAGGATAATAGGAACTATCCATTTGAGCCTTAAACCGTAATGTTTTATAATCGGGCAATGGAAATTCAAAGCAAAGTGTGGTATCGTTCCCTGTTTGTAAGAAAGAAAGCGTTTGTGTGCGGGGTTCCCCTTTATAGGTGGCATAGCCGGTATATACCATACTGTCGTTGGATTGAAATTCATGGTCGGTGAA
>DHTG01000019.1:1258-11222 GCA_002411545.1 Bacteroidales bacterium UBA5266
GATTGAAATTCATGGTCGGTGAACGATTTTTGTATGATTTGAGGGTGCATTGCACGAGGTTTAATGCCATAGGAACCACCGGTTTCGGCAGACAGCATCTTAATGCTCCGGCTTCCACGAGATGTATGGACAGTCAGTAAATACATTTGTGCGGCAGCCACAGATATCTTAAACGTATGGACTCCTCCTTCTACTGTCGCATTATAAACCGCACACTGTTTTCCGCTTATATCATACAACACCATTGTAATATTATCCTTATACGGTATGTGTAATGGCACCTCGGTTGTTCCGCTAAACGGATTGAGGCTGTTTTGAAAAAGTTGGAGACTATTTGCTTTCGCTTCTTCGATGCCGACACTGTTTATCATTTGTAAGGTAGTATCCGGATAATAAAGGGTTTCCATCCACGAACGACTTTCATTGGTAATGTTAACACTGTCTAAAGCATTCCAGGAATCGTCCTGCATAGTAGCTGTAAATGTTAAAGATAAGTAGTTTTGAGCAAATATAGTATGTATGCTTGCAAATAAGCAACTTAATATTAAGTTTGTAATATTCATTTATTTATTTACTTTTTATAATTTTTTTCTTTATTATTTCTTGTTCAGTTTGAATATTAATTAAATAAATTCCTGCTTTCAAATCACTAATATTAATTATTACTTTAGAATCGTTTATTGTAAATCGTTTTATTTCTTTCCCTATCACATCATAGATTCGTACTTCTTTCATTATAGACTGTCTATTATCCAATGTTAATAAATCATTTGCGGGGTTTGGTGAAATATTAATTTTTTGTTCCGATTCTGATATGGATTCTTTCATTCCGGTTTCTTCACTTCTACTGCCATTGTCTATACGCCAACATATTACAAGAGGATCAGGTATGTCAAAATCCTTTCCGAAACGTTCTAATATGGATTCAGCCATTATAGAGGCCAAATCAGAACCGGAAGAAATACTTTCCAAAGTATCTATAGCTCCTTGTGAAATAATCAAATAGTCCGGATCAATACTTCGCCAAGAAGCTAAGTAATGTAAACAAACACTATAATTATTATTTTCTTCTATAAACGAATCGGAATATAAAATCGGAATATTATCTAAAATACTATCCATTAAGATTATGTCGGAATCTTCCATATAACTTTCCGCTAATAAATATTCCGTATATTTAGTTTTGGAACGAGACAACCATACATTAAACAATGACTTATTCAATTCCTCTTCTTTCAATAAAAAGGCAACGGCATCTTTGCAAATCATATCTAATTCACTTTTTATTTCTGTTATCTCTATATAATCATCTAATTGTTGCGGATCAAAAACCACTTCATCCATTCCGGTATAACTAAGTAATGAATCAATATAAAAATCCCATTCAATCGAAGTCGTATTGTAATTGGACAAGTATTCAAGTTCTAACAAGGTAAATTCATCATACTTTTCTAAATACAAATCTTCCAGTTCTTCCAATGTTAAAGAACCTGAAAGATAATAATTTTCGCCTGTATATCCATATTCGATACACATATCCATAGGTATTCCATTTATAGCACATCCCGCATAATACAAAGGTTCATGATGACTTAAGCCCATATTATAATAATAAACAAGACGCTCAACACCAATATTTTGAATATTCATAGATGAAACAGTAGGCCCAAATTGATTCCCTGCAGCATAAAAAATAGATCCTTGGATTCGTCGAATGTTGCTGTTTTCATTTATAAGTAGATCTTGATTATTATTATCAAATATATTACACAAAAATTGTAGCCCTTCACAATAGGTTAAATTGGAATTATCAGCTTGAATACCTTGAATATCACATGCTACACACAAATTTTCAAATGTGTTATATTTTATATAATTATTACTTTCCACGCGTAATCCCGTACCATTATAACCTGAAAAATAATTATTTTCTATTTTATATGCATTACAATTATATAATAAAACTCCACAACAAACAGTTGTTGAGGTAGGAACACTGAAAACGCATGATTCTATTTGCATATTATTCGAACCTTTTGCACTGACGGCAACTTTATTATTTGAAAATTCGGTATTTACGATTCTTGTTAGCGCAGTTCCCGCATTTGTAACGTAGACAGCCGTTCCAAATCCTTCAAATATACAAGGAGGATCTATAATCCCGTTTACATTATCCATATTTAAATCTACTCCAGCACCATTAGCATAAATTCCTACACCGGAAGTTGATTGCAAATTTTGAAAAGTACAATGATTAAAATGTATACCTCTAACACCGCTTAAAAAAATTTGACTTGTATTATTTGTCACAGTAAATGAAGCATTATTATCAATTGTAAAAGTACATTTATAAAAACCCATACTCACCTTTGATAAAGCATAAAGCATACCGCTATTATAATTTATGGATTGTTTATTATTAATAAAATTAGAATATTCTGCTTGTATTATTCCACCCCCTCCATTCAAAGGCAAAAATAAAACCCTCTGTCCATATCCACCCTGAGTTGGCGGATCTACTTCTTCTGTTGAACCTATCATTACATATCTAACACCTCCTGCATTCACAGCACACATTGCATTCTCAATGGTAGAACCTGTCATATACAAAAAACCGTGTGAAGATAAATCATGAGGAGAGGAACCGTCAATGCCATATAACTCTATTCCTTGCCACATTTCTCCTTCACAAGCACTAGTTATGGTTGCATTAATTAAATTTAAATATCCTCCCGGTTCTACAATAATTTTGGCATTGGGAGTACAATATATAGTTACACCATCCATAATATCAATTTGACATCCTGAAGAAATAGTAACGGTTCCACTTATTAAAACATCCGAAGTAAAAGAATCACTGTTTTCAAAAACAGTCTCTAAATACATTGTAGCATATGTACTGGTAATCAGAATCTCCTTTTTCAACAATTCCAAGGTATCTTCTTTATAAACAATAGACAAAGCAATCCAAGCTTCACCACAACCAAGTGATTTTACCTCAATACCGGACGATCCTTGTCCATTCTCAATGCGAAGATTTTTACTTACCGACCAAATAAAATCAAGAGTAGGTTCATTCAAGATATCGCTGGGTCTAAAATAATAGGGTTTAGTATCACACAAGTCAATGGTATTATCCCCGATAATGGGTATGGCTTCTAAAACAGCCTGGTAAGCATCTACCAAACCATATCCCACTTCATTATTCCATGTGCCGTTAGGATGAGCGGGAGTTGTTGAAAATGTATAATATGGCAATTTTATACAGGTTGCTTCTATAATATATTTTACTTCTGCTTGCGTTAAACAAGGATTGACAGATAATACTAATGCTGCAACAGCCGAAACATGTGGACATGCTGCAGATGTTCCTGGGAATATTGTATAATCGGATGGATCATCGCCATCTAATCCTTGTAAGTCTGTAGTCGGTATAACAGCAGGTGCTACAACATTCAGTGATGCTCCATAACGAGAAATACCTGCCCTGTATCCATACCTATCAATTGCTCCGACAGCAAGAACACTACTTAATGAGGCAGGATAACAGATGGGGAATGCTACGTTATTCCCTGCTGCAAATACTAAAACACAACCAAGACCGTTTCGTCCATTTGATAGGGCTTCGTCAATAGCGTCGTCCATCATAGAACATTGGAAGCCGTCATGTCCCCATGAATTACTTAGTACAGATGCTCCCATGTCAGATGCATAAATAATTCCATTTGCTAACTCTTGTGCAGTATTTATACTAGCATCATTCATACAATCACTAATAGACATTAACGGACAATTGGGTGCTATTCCTGCTACGCCAATAGTATTATTCGTACCTGCGCCAATAATTCCTGCACATGAAGTGCCGTGATAATTATATATTTGACTAGGCGAACTTCCCGATTCCAAATCATAGCTAATTTGACAGATATTCGTCAAATCCGGATGATCTAATTCTATTCCTTGGTCAATAACAGCTACTATGATATTTGTATTGCCTGCAGTAATTTGTCGTGCTTCGCAAAAATTAATATCTATCAGATTATCCATAACATTACTCAATCCCCATTGCATATCAAACAAAGAATCATTGACACACATGGGCAAGTAATTAGTCATAAAATCGGGTTCGGAAGCCGTAAATAAATTTGATTCATAGAATATATTTGCCATCTCCAAGGCATTACCGGTAGAATTTTTTGAACAAGCCAAAGTGTACCATAAAGGCATGAATGGATTATTTCCTAAAACAGCAACATTATTACTTTCTGCCATCTTTTCCAATGTATCTATGTCCATGTGATTTTTAAGCTTTACATAAAAAAGGTGAGATAAACCTACTTCATTCGAATGGGAAGTTAAAAAGAACGGAGCCTCATATAATATCAAAGGGTTATTACTTAAAGAAGAATCTGTTTCTACTATAGTCCAATATTTATTACCTATAGGCGTGGATTTATGTAAGTCTACATTGATATTTACTTTTTTAAATGATTCAATCCTTGCGTTTATAGTATCCAAAGATTTTTTTAAACGTATAGTATCATTCAGACTTTCAAACAAGATAAATCTTTTGTTTGAAACTTGTTCTATAAAGATTTTTTTGTTATGATACCAATAGTAATTTTGACTTTTAGCTTCTAATGACAACAGGATAACTGTTGTCAAGACAAATATTAAATTTTTCATTTTGTATGTTTTTAATTCTTTTTAAAAATGTACTTAATAGGTTATTTGTACATCTAATAAAACATCATCCGTCGTCGATAATTTCGGAGATAGAATAAAAGCGACTATCCATGGCTCTACCACATGGGTAATAAAACAGTCAATTATTATGTTAATGGAATATTTGTTACTGGCCGTTTGTATTAAATCGGATGTTATAGTATTAATGCCGTTATAACTATGGCCATGTACAAGTAATATGGTTTGATTTTGAAAATCAATTGTTGGTAATGTATCACCCAAACAATTATTTATATATTGTCTCTCTTCTTCTGTAGCAATACGTACCACAACTGTATCGGGAAGACATTGATCAAGGTTCAACATTTGTGGGTATCTGAAAAATATTTGTTGAATCCATAACAAGGAAGAGTCCAACTCAAATACATAGGTAGTGTCTTTTCCCTCATACACAGCATATTTATTTTTTGTTTTTGAAGTGCCATTATAGGTAAAATAAGCCTCAAAATATAAATTATCAAATTGTTCAATCTTATGATTGGAAATATTTTTTTGTTGAGATAGAATAAATTGCAATGTAGTATCGGAATAAAATAACATTTCTGTCCAATAACTACTCAAGTTGGTAATTCTTATGCTATCCAAAGGATAATAAACACTATCCAGTTGAGCAGTAAATCGTAAGGTTTTATATTCGGGCAATGGAAAGTCAAAGCAAAGTGTTGTATCATTCCCTGTTTGTAAGAAAGAAAGCGTTTGTGTGCGAGGTTCTCCCTTATAGGTGGCATAGCCGGTATATACCATACTGTCGTTGGATTGAAATTCATGGTCGGTGAATGATTTTTGTATGATTTGTGGGTGCATTGCACGAGGTTTAATGCCATAGGAACCGCCGGTTCCGGTAGACAGCATCTTAATGCTTCGGCTTCCTCGAGATGTATGGACTTTCAGTAAATACATTTGTGCGGCAACCACATTTATCGTAAAAGCATGGAGTCCTCCTTCTACTGTCGCATCATAAACCGCACACTGTTTTCCGCTTATATCATACAACACCATCGTAATATTATCCTTATACGGTATGTGTAATGGCACCTCGGTTGTTCCGTTAAACGGATTGGGGCTGTTTTGAAAAAGTTGAAGATTTTGCGATTCCGCTTCTTTGATGCCCACACTGTTTATCATTTGTAAGGTAGTATCGGGATAATAGATGGTTTCCGTCCACGAACGGCTTTGATTGGTAATGTTAACACTGTCTAAAGCAATCCAGGAATCGTCTTGCATTTTAGCTGTAAAGCCTACTGATACTTGATTTTGTGCATTCAGCGTATGAATTCCTGAAATGATGAAAAAAAATATAATATAAGGGATGGTATTACTTCTGATTTTTGTGAAAATTAATTTTACCATGACATGATATACATTAGTGTTTTATTACAGGATGCCGTTGATGAAGAAATGTTGCATCTTCCTGTAAATTGTTTTCCACAAACAGGACATTTATACAACTGTTTGCCGACCTTTTTGCCGTTTTTCTTCGTTATTTTACTATGACAGTAAAAGCAGATTTATTATTCATATACTTTCAAATGCTGCAAAGATACTAATACTAAAGGGTTAATTGAGGTGTCAGCCTACTTTTTGTCCATTAACCCCGATTAATAATGTATAAAACTTCTAATTGTTCAAATCATTCCATTTTCCAACGAGTGTATTTTTATTCAAACTTTCGCGTAATCCCTTTAAAAATTCCTTGCGTGCTACGGCTCTTCCGCCCATGCTTAACATGTGCGGGGTGACCTGCTGGCAATCGATAAAGTGAAAATGATGTTTTAAGGCAAATTGTATTAAATAATAGAAAGCTACTTTGGAAGCATCGGTTTCGAGGTGAAACATCGATTCGCCCGAAAACATGGCTCCCAAGGAAACACCATACAATCCACCTACCAACCGATTCTCTTTATAGGTTTCAAAAGAATGCGCATAGCCCATCTGATGCAATTGCATATAGCTGTCGATGATTTCGGCACTTATCCATGTGCCTTTTTGGTTATTTCGTTTAACGTTTGCGCATAATTCCACTACTTTTCGGAAATTAGCATCAATCTTCACTTCAAATTCACGTCGTTTGATTCTCTGCATTAAGCTTTTAGAAAATGTTATCTCACGGGGAAAACACAACAAACGAGGGTCGAGCGACCACCACAATATGGGATTGTCTTCATTAAACCAAGGGAAAATTCCCAAGCTGTAAGCAGTTAGCAAACGCAAAGGAGATAAATCCCCTCCTACAGCCAATAAACCGTCAGCTTCTGCCAATTCCGGCTTGGGAAATACAATTTCATCTTCCGGTAATTCGAAAATGGGCACTTATTTATTTCTTTTTTTTACCCTTAGGTAAATCGTTTTTCCCTATTACCGAGGCATATACTTTCATATACGTATCATAATCGGTACCCATCGACATGGCGCGTAAAATGGCAATGCGCTTTTGGATGGGTGGATGGGTGGAAGCCAAATTCTCTTTGTGTTCTTTGAGTCTGGGTTTGTTAATGCACATGGCGGCAGTCATTTTTCCGGGATCGAAGAGGGTGTTATCGCCCGATATCTTTTCCAAAGCATTGGCTAAACTGATGGGATCGCGGGTAAAGCTTACCGAAATAGCATCGGCTAAGTATTCTCTTTTTCGGGATAAAGAAAAATAAAACATACGTGCCAAGATGGGTGCTAAAATGGCTAACAATATAACAACGGCCAAAATAATGATTTGTGCCGCCCCACCCCCTTTATTATCGGAAGAACGCCTGTTGCCACCGCCCCAAATAAAAGAGCGTAATAATATTTCCGAAATAATGACAATGGTTCCCAACATGATACTGGCAAAGGTCATGTAACGCACATCACGGTTATGAATGTGCGACATTTCATGCGCCATGACAGCTTGTATCTCTTGACGGCTAAGGCGTGAACGCAATCCTTGAGTAATGGCAACCACGCTTTTATTGGGATTCATTCCCGTGGCAAAAGCATTCATAGCCGGGGTATCGATAACATAAATTTTAGGCATGGGCAAACCCGAGGCGATGGAAAGCTCTTCTATGATATTGTATAACTCCTTGTCCTCTTCGCTGCGAACTTCCCTGGCATTGGCCATTCGTAAAATGACTTGGTCGCCACCGGCAAAGGCAAATAAACTCTGTATAGCCCAAATGATAATGGCAATAAACAAGCCCGAAATAGCCCCTTGACCCGATGCCGGATTAGGATCCAGAAAGGCTCCTATAGCGGCTCCCAATACCATCATTAAGAGTCCCATAGAAATAAAAACCACCCAGGATTTCCGACGGTTGCTTTTTATTAATTCATACATAGGCGTTTAAAAAGAGACTTTAGGTACTTCTTTCACTTGTTCCGATGACATTTCAAATAATTCTTTTTCTTTAAAGGAAAACATTCCGGCAAAGATATTATTCGGAAATATCTGAATTTTATTGTTGTATTGCATTACCACTTCGTTGTAAATGCTTCTTGAAAACGATATTTTGTTTTCTGTCGAGGCCAATTCTTCTTGCAGACTTAAAAAGTTGGTATTGGCTTTTAAATCGGGATACGCTTCGAGTTGCACACTTAACCCTGATAAAGCACTTGATAACATACTGTTAGCATTTGCTTTGTCAGCTACACTCTTGGCATTCATAGCGGCTGAACGGTATTCGGTAACTTTTTTCAACGTTTCCTGTTCGTGGGTAGCATAGCCTTTAACGGTTTCTACTAAATTGGGAATCAAAGAATAACGTCGTTCCAATTGAACGTCGATATTTCGCCATTCTTTGTCTACTTTGTTTCTCATTTTGACCATGCCATTGTAAATGGCTATAATCCAAATAATCAATAAGGCGATAATGCCTATAATAATCCATGTTGTTGTCATTTTTTTCTTATGTATTTTAATTGTTAAAATCAGTTAATTCAGTACTTAAAAAGACCGGTCCTTCGGTACACACGCAGCGATTGCCGCTTACCGTGGGAGTTACGCAACACAAACAGGCTCCGATTCCACAGGCCATTACATTTTCGAGCGACACTTCGCAAGGAATGCCCGCTTGTTGTGCTAAGGTCGCCACGGCTTGCATCATGACCATAGGTCCGCAAGTATAGATCTTATCAAAAGAAGAAAGTTTATTTATAATACTGTGTTGTGTAACAAATCCTTTCTCACCTTCACTTCCATCATCACATGAAATTAAAAGATGGGCGGTGTCTTTGAAAAAATCTTTTAACGACAAAGCGGCTTGCGTTCTTCCACCTATTAACACCGTAGGTGTGATGCCTTTTTTATGAAACCATTTCGAAAGATAAAGCATGGGAGCTATACCGGTACCTCCACCTATCAACAAAGGATGGTTTATTCCTTCTGTGTTAAAACCATTGCCTAAAGGATAAAGCATATTGATAACATTTCCTTCTTTGAGCGAGGAAAGCGCTTGTGTTCCCTCTCCTACTATTTTAATATACAGCAATAGCGTTTGTGAGTTGAAATCGATGTCACATATGGATATTGGACGCCTTAACAGGGTTTGAGGCGAATGGTCGACCCTGATGTTTACAAACTGACCCGGCAAGGCCTGTGGCAGTTCTCCTTTTAAAGGACGTACATAAAGCATAAAATCTTTATCCTGATAATGTTTTATCTTCAACACACGAAAATCACCAATTTCTTTTTTCATTTATTGTTATTATCTTTAAGCATTTATAATAACATTTATTTTAAGGATTTGTTGTGTTTAATAGCTTATTTTTTTTAATGTTATTCTGATATGAGAAACCATTCCACGATGAGACGTATAAGGAAAATTTACGAAATATAAGACAACGCCTCAATGATATCCGAAGCCAATAAGCCGGAAACAGAACGTGTTGACAGGGCCATATCCCCTGCTTTTCCGTGCAAATAAACTCCCATCACAGCTGCTTCGGTCGGATGGTATCCCTGTGCTAATAACCCGGTTATTATTCCTGTTAGCACATCGCCGCTACCACCGCTTGCCATACCGGGATTACCACTGGAATTGAAAAACACTTTACCGTCGGGCATGCTCACACAGCTATGTGCTCCTTTTAAGACTATGATACATTGGTATTTATTTGAAAACTCCCTTTGCAGATTCAAACGCTCAAATGAATTTCTCGTTTTACCCACCAAGCGTTCAAATTCTTTTGGATGAGGAGTGAAAATGCTATTTGGGGGGATAAATTCGAGCCACGTTTTATTTTCAGC
>DHTG01000019.1:11598-21964 GCA_002411545.1 Bacteroidales bacterium UBA5266
CCCGCTTCGGGAATATGCATTTCCACGATCCCCGCTCCGCTGCGCAGACAAGCTTTGGCGGCTAAGACAGCGGCTCCCATCATTCCTTTGCTTCCGGCTATGATAAATGCATGTCCGAAATGTCCCTTGTGCGAAAATTTATGCCTTGGCTTCATCATGGATTGTATATCCTTCTCCTCTACATAATAAAAGGGTGTTTCTATCTGATGAACCATATCAGGATGCAGGCCGATATCACCTACTTCCCATTCGCCTACGTACACATAATTTTCCGGAAAAAGAAAAGCTAGTTTGGGGAATTGAAAACTAAATACAAAATCGGCTTTTACGCAACACGCTGAAGGATCCATGGGTTTTTCAGCAAAAAAACCGGAAGGAATGTCAACAGAAAACACAAAAGCGGCAGATTGATTGATTTGTTTAAATAAAGCACATAACAGGCTATTGGTAACAGCTTTATTCAAACCGCTACCCAGTATGGCATCAACGATAAGGTCGCTATGAAAGCAAGGAATATCTGCTTCCTGATTGATTTCATGTATGTGTTCGGCATGAGATTGTTTTAAACGCTCCAAATTGATGGCACAATCTTCCGAAAATCTTTGGCTATGTTTAACCACATACACTTCGCATGTATAATCATGTTGCCATAATATACGGGCCATGGCCAAACCGTCGCCGCCATTGTTACCCATTCCGCAAAGCATGACAACGGATGTTTGATTATCAAAAAGATGCATAATTTTTTTTGCGCAGAGCGAAGCGGATCTTTCCATCAAATCAATAGAGCTAATGGGTTCATTTTGGATGGTATATGTATCGGCTTCCCGTATCTGAGCTATGCTAGGAATTTTCATGTGTTTTTTTAATTAAAATGGAATGCAAATGTACATTAATTCCGGCGATATTTTACGAAAATATATGTTTTCTTTCCTTATTATTATAGTGTTTTCTTTGTTTTAGTGTATCAAATAGAGTCTACATTCGTAATTGTAAAAAGCAGTTTGTAAAATAAAACATAGAAACAAGCGTTTATAAAACAAAAAACATTATTTTTGTGCGAGTGAAAACAACACAGAATCGGGTTGAATAACAATAATATAAATACTATAATGAGAAAAATAATTATCATTGCTCTTCTTATAACTTTTTCGAGCAACATCAAAGCCCAAACGAATGAAAGCGTAAAAGAAAAAAAGTCAAGCAATATTAAGATGGAAGATCTTATCATCAAAGATCGTTTGTTTGTCGATATATTTTCAAGCATATGGTTGAATTTTAATACCGAGACATATAAACAAAGAGCCATCAATCAGGGTGTAAATGCAGCCTTTTTATTTGATTTACCGGTAAAAAAGAATAGTCCTTTCAGTTTTGGAATTGGTGTAGGCGTTACGAGTCATAACTTGTATTCGAATGCTCAATTTTACATCGGGAAAGAATATACCACTCAAGTGAAAGCAATAAACGAAAATATTGATTATTCGAAGAATAAAATTAGTTTTACCAATTTAAACATCCCGTTAGAATTTCGATATTTTCACTCTTCCGGATTCAAAATTTCAGCGGGCATTCGCGTGGGCTTGATGGCTGATGTACACACAAAATATTATGGTAGAGAGATAAATGGAAAAGATGAGAGTGTGAAAATTAAAAATAAAAAGATTCCCAATTACACGAAAGTGCCAGTCGAAATCACCTTTCGCAGCGGATGGAAATATTTTGGTTTTCACGCATCCTATATGATAACCAAAATGTTCGAACCAGCAAAAGGACCTCAGATGTATCCTTTTAGTCTGGGTATTTCTCTTTCGTTATATTAATAGACATTGTAGTATGATAATAGCCGTTTTAGGAGCCAAAGGACAATTAGGGAATGAATTGCAACTAAAAGCAAAACATTATCCCAACGATATTTTTTATTTTGCCGATATTGAAGAGGTGAATATTACACAAAAAGATTCTTTCGAATCGTATATTAAAAGCATTAAGCCGGAAATTGTAATCAATGCTGCGGCATATACGGCTGTCGACAAAGCAGAAAGTGAAGCAGAAAAAGCGATGATGGTCAATGCAAAAGCGGTAGAACTTTTGGCCTCTTTATCGGAATGCTATCATTTTTTTCCTATTCATATTTCAACGGATTATGTGTTCGATGGCACAAATCATAAACCCTATCATGAAATGGATGCACCCCATCCGGTATCTATCTATGGAAAAACAAAATTAGCCGGCGAACAAGCCCTCAAAGGCATGCTATCGCGGGCTATCATCATCCGGACGTCTTGGCTGTACTCTTCTTTTGGAAATAATTTTGTGAAAACGATGGTATCATTGTCGAAAGAAAAGACAAGTCTTAGGGTGGTATATGACCAAATAGGCAGTCCGACCTATGCCGCTGATTTAGCGGAAGCCATATTGCAAATAGCTCGTCAAATTGATAAAATAAAAGGAGTTGAAGTGTACCATTACTCCAATGAAGGAGTCTGTTCATGGTATGATTTTGCCAAAGAAATCATGCAAGCCACAGCCTCAGCCTGTGAAATTATTCCTATCGAAAGTAAAGATTATCCCACGGCAGCCCAACGCCCGCATTATAGCGTTTTGAACAAACAAAAAATCAAAAAAGAATTCAATATACAAATTCCACATTGGAAAGAAAGCCTCTACCGATGTCTTAAAACCATGCAGCTTGTTTGTTTTTAACGACTGAATACCTGATTGTTCCTTATTTTCCGATGGCAGGATGTAGGAATTATTTAATTTTTTTTATTACCTTTGCCAACTAAATTTCTATGTAATTAATTAATATTAATCAATTAAAATACACACACATGAAAAAAATTTTTCTAAGCGCATTATGTTACATGCTTTTTACTACGTCAAGCAATATACATGCATGCACTAACTTTTTAGTTACGAAAGGGGCCTCGAAAGACGGGTCTACATTCATCACCTATGCTGCCGATTCACATACCTTATACGGTGAATTGTATTATCGTCCGGCGGCAAACTATCCGGCCGGTACTATGATGGATATTTATGAATGGGATTCAGGCAAGAAATTAGGACAAATCAAACAAGCCATACAGACTTATTCCGTTGTGGGTAATATCAATGAACATCAAGTAGCTATAGGTGAAACTACGTTTACGGGATTGGATACCTTGCAAGATAAAAGAGGTATTATCGATTACGGTAGTTTGATTTACATCACCTTACAACGAGCCAAAACGGCACGTGAAGCCATTATGATATTCCATCAATTGGTGAGTGAATACGGCTATTACAGTACCGGTGAATCTTTTTCCATTTCCGATCCTAATGAAGTATGGATACTGGAAATGATAGGAAAAGGCTCTCCCATATTAGATAAAAAAGGAAACGTAGATACTAAAGCTTGGACCTTAAGTCCAGTCTGGGTTGCCATGCGCATACCCGACGGATATGTGTCCGGACATGCCAATCAAGCACGTATCACTACTTTCCCTTTGGAAAACGGAAAAACATCCATCAGCACAAAAAACATTTCCAAAATATTCAATTCGAGTGTAGAAGTAGTTTATTCATATGACGTTATTTCATATGCCAAAGCCATTGGTTTATATGCCGGCAAAGATGCCGATTTCAGTTTTTCCGATACCTATAATCCGCTAAATTTCGGGGCTGCCCGTTTTTGTGAAGCACGGGTTTGGGCAGGTTTTATGAAAATAAATCCGGAAGAAATGGCTAAATACGAAGATTATGCACGCGGTGATAATTTAAAAAATCGTATGCCGCTTTGGATTAAACCTACGAATAAGTTAAGTGTTCAAGATGTATTTTCGTTGATGAGAGATCATTATGAAGGCACATCCATGGATATGACCAAAGACGTGGGGGCCGGTCCTTATGCTTGCCCTTATCGTTGGAGACCGATGACTTGGGATTATAAAGGAGTAGATTACATACACGAAAGAGCCATTTCTACACAACAAACCGGATTTTCCTTTGTAGCTCAATCACGCTCCAAATATCCAAATCCGGTGGGTGGCATTATTTGGTTTGGCGTGGATGATAGTTATACAAGCGTATACATGCCCGTATTTTGTAGCATCACTAAAATCCCTCATTACATTGCTACCGGCAATGGCGATATGATGACCTACTCTCCTACTTCCGCTTTTTGGTTGTTCAATCAAGTATCGAATTATGCCTATACACGCTATAGTGATATGATTAAAGACATATTACCGGTTCAAAATGAATTGGAATCAACTTTCATTCAAATGGTGGAACAACAATCCGAAAAATTCGCTGCCGAATATAAGGCAAATAAAGAAGCAGGCATTGAATCCTTGAATAAATTTTCAAACAATGCGGTTGCCAATACATTTAATCGTTGGAAAGAACTTTATGCCTTTTTATTGGTTAAATATATAGATGGAAATGTAAAAATAGAAAAAGACGGCAAATTTCTAAACAACGGAAACAATGAACATCTTCCGGCATCTCCCGATCATCCACGCTACCCCGATTGGTATTATAAATTGATTATTGATGATGCAGGCGATAATCTAAGAGCTAAATAATCAAAAAAAAATCCACTTTCTCAAGTGGATTTTTTTTTGATTGCTAGCTAAAAGATTAATTCCTTTTAATAGTTAAGGTCCCTTTACGTATAAATTCATTCCCTTTATAAATGAATTTATAAATATATAAGTAAACTCCATCCGGCAAATGCTCTCCATTAAATTCGTTGCGGTAATCTTTTTTATGGTATAGTACCTTTCCTTGTATACTATAAATATATAACTGTGAGGATTCTATTTCAGGTAGAAGTTCCATTTCGAAATAATCGTTTACATTGTCTCCATTGGGACTGATAATGTTAGGAATGTGAAAAATGGGTTGCCTGATTTCTTCTTCATTCTCTTCGCTTTCGTTGATAGTCTCCGGGATTTCATGGGGAATAATTTTTTCCTCGCTTACCTGAATAGGTTTTTGAGTTGTCTTGGGCTCAGAAGTCATACTTGGTGTTTGCCGAATAGGTTTTTCATCAGCCTTAGGCATCTTTTTTTCAACAGCTTGCTTGGTTTCGGATACGGGTTGAGAGGCAGCAAGCATGGCTGTTTCGCCTATAGGTTTATTTGTTTGAAGGCTGTTTTTATCTTTTTCTTCTTTTGATGATTCTTTGTGAATGTCTGTCGTTTGTTTATTTGTCGTATGATGTTCTGTTTCGGTAGGGTAAGGAATTGCCGTTTCGTCAACCAAAAAATCGATTTCTTTCACATTTTCATTAGTTGTCGAGGGTAATGGTATGTTTTCAACGATCGGATTAGGTGTGATATGTTTCACATCCGTATCGGTATCATTTGTTAGTAATAACACAGTAGTTGTAATACTACCAACGACGGCAATACCTATGCCTATTTTACCGAATGAAGACTTTACTATTTGAGTGAAAATCGATGATACATCCGAAGAAGGCGGTGGTGTATTCGATAATTTATCCAAATTATTCGAAAGTTTCGACCAGCATTCTGCAGGAGGTGTTTCACCGTAATGCTCAAACAAATCGCGTATATATTTTTCAAAGTCCGTTTTCATGTTCTTAATATTTAAAATCCTCCAAATGACATTGTAGCCATTTTTTTGCTTTTGCATATTGGGTTTTCGATGTGCTTTCCGAAATGTTTAGCATTTCAGCAATTTCGGCATGTTTATAACCTTCTATGGCGTATAAGTTAAAAATCTGTTTATAACCTTGAGGCATCCTTTGAATTTGATTTAATATATCTTTAATGTTTATATCTTGGTATGTTTTCTGACTTATTTCGTTTAATGTATCAATTTCTTCCAGATCTAAATCTAATAAATGTTTTTTATTAGCACGATAATGATTGATTGCCGTATTAATCATTATTCGTTTCATCCATCCTTCAAACGAGCCCTGTTTTTTGTACATGGGAAGAGATTCGAAAATCGAAGTGAAACCTGTTATCAACACATCTTCGGCTTCTTCCCTGCTTTGTGTATAGCGCAAACAGATGGCATAAAACAAAGCACTGTATTTTGTATACAGATGTTTTTCTGCTTTTCTGTTCCCTTTTATACATTCTATAATAATTTCTTCTTCCGAAAACATTCTCGTTTTTTCTAATTTTATAAGTCGTTATTATATTGAAAAAAGTTGCTTGGAATTATTTTATTCTTAAAAACTATGATAAAGGGATGGTCTATTTATTCTCCTATGATTTTTATCAACACCCTTTTCTTTCTCTTTCCGTCGAATTCAAAATAGAAAATTTGTTCCCATGTACCAAAATCAAGGGCTCCGGCGGTAATAGCAACAACGACTTCTCGTCCCATAATCGTACGTTTAAGGTGAGCGTCGGCATTATCTTCGAAACCATTGTGTTTGTATTGACTGTAAGGCTTTTCAGGAGCTAATTTTTCCAACCATACTTCGTAATCTTGATGCAGTCCGCTTTCATCGTCATTAATAAAAACGCTGGCTGTTATGTGCATGGCATTAACCAAGACCAAACCTTCTTGGATACCACTTTCGTAAATGGCTTGTTGAACCATCGAAGTAATATTTACCAATCCCCTGCGGGATGCTATATGGAAATATAATTCTTTGCGATAAGATTTCATAGATAGTAAATTTTGCCGGTTTTAACGAATCAATTTTGAAAAACGAATTTCTTTTCCGGCGGTAAAAATCTCTTGCCATGTTTCTGCTTGAATATCTATACAGTAACACTCATTTGTGCGTAAAAATCCGTTGAAGTCGGGAATGAAAAAACGCAATACATTGGTAATATCGGGATTATGACCCACGAATAAAACGTTCTTGGTTTTATCTGCTAAGCCGATGAGTATCTGAAAATATTCATCTTCATGAGTAAGGTATAATTTATCCTCATAGATAATTTTATTTACTTTCTTTTTTACATAAGGTGCTAAGATTTCGGCAGTTTGTTTGGCTCTTACGGCTGTACTTGCATACATCACATCTATTTTAGTAGACATTAATTTCAAGTATTGACCTAATTTATGGGTTCGTTCCATACCGGTTTCCGTAAGTTTACGATCGCAATCTTTTAGGGCTTCGCCTGTTTTGGCATGTCTGACAAGATAAATAGTTTTCATTTTTAAAGAAATTTAGTTAATTATATGATTTAAAGTCGGAAAAAAATGAGTGATTGTTACATAGGCCATGTATACATTGAATGCTGTAAAAAGAATGGCTATGAATTGTTTTGGTAAATATAGGACCGATGCTATGTTGCTGGCATCGCTTGTAATGTTAGAAGTAAAGGATACGTACATTAATATAAAACATGAAAATACAGATTCCAAAAGGATGATGCAGGCATAGGCTTGAGCGAGTATATGAATAAGTAAATGATAGTGAAAATACAACAAACAAACATTGATGGAAATAAACGTTACAGCCCATATGATTCCAAAAAAATTTCTAAAATAAAGAAGGAGAAACAAAAAGCTTATCGAAACAATGCCTATGATATAGTAAACATGTAAATCTTTGGATAAAAGCCAAAAACTAAAGAATGCCATAAGAGCGGTTAAGGGATATCCGGCTATGGCAATGAGCAATTTCTTGAATTTATTAGATATAGTAACCGAAGCTTCGCCGCCGGCATTGCTAAATAAATTTATCTTAACTGTTTTTTCACCCAACATCCACCCCATCCATACATGTCCTCCCTCATGTATCATGGTACTGATTAAACGTATGTATTTTCCTATATAAGGAATATAAATCGTTATCCATACCGTAAGTAATATGAGGTAAAACTGTATGCTTTCATTGTTAAAAAAAGTAATCATCCTATTATGCTAAAAACATAAACAATAAAATCAATTCGCTTAATCCGACAAAAAAACCACTATATATTTGTAATGAAGAGTGTTTATTTATAATCATTTGAGCACTTAACATCCACCCGCTGATACATATCAATATCAGTATAATCCAAATGTTGTTTTGTTGTATGTAATACCCTAAGCCGATAAAAAAACCTATGATTGCTCCTATAAACAATGCATGAGCATTGATGTTGTAAAACAAATGAATGATTAGGTAGCTTGCCGTAATCAATATAGGTATGAGCATATATATTTGTATCAAAGGATATATGGCATAAAAAGAAACGGATTGAAAACACAGATAATAAAACAAAGCGAAAATCAAATAGGCTATAGCATTATCTTGTTTGTTGTCAAGCTTTAGGGATTTAATGATACGTAGTTTATACAAAAGAAAAACGGTGATTGCAGGTAGTATAATATATCCTGCCAATAGCATGCCATATAACCATAAGAGATGTGGTAGGGACAGGACCGTTTGCTGTATTTGCAGTTGTAATGCAAACAACAGCATGTATACAAGCATACATACCGGATGGAAAAGGATAGAAATTATTCTGGCATTTTTAAGACTCATAGGCATGTAGTAAAAAAAACAACAAACATACTTCTTTATGGTGTATGTTTGTTATGAGGTATATCTGTAAAAAAAACATTTATTCAGGATTGATGGCTATGAGTTCCACTTCGAAAATAAGTAAAGAACCGGCACTTTTGGAGATTTGTCCTATCGGACGATCGCCATAGGCTAACTCTGCAGGAATCCAAAATTTATATTTGCTCCCCACACTCATCAATTGCAAGCCTTCTGTCCAACCTTTAATCACTTGATTTAAGGGAAATGTAGCCGGCTCACCTCTTTGGCGCGAGGAATCAAACACAGTGCCGTCGTATAAAGTGCCCACATAGTGTACTTTTACCTTGTCGGTAGCTTTGGGTTTGGGCCCTTTTCCTTCCACCAACACTTTGTATTGCAAACCGCTTTCCGTTTGTTTGACGTCTTTATCATCTCTGATGTTTTTTTCCATAATGTCTTTGGTGACAAACTTATTAAAGCTGGCTTCTCTTTCTTGGTTTTCTTGTTGACGTTGTTGGGCCATGCTTTGAAATCGTTTTAACAGTTCCGTATACTGAGGATCTCTTACCTTAGCCGAAGAACGATTGCCTTTGAAACCGGCTTCAAATCCGGCCAAATATGCCTCTAAGCTAATAAAATCAAATTGATTTAAAAAGAAGTATTCTCCGGTTTGAAATCCAATGGCATAACCTAAAGAATCTTTGGATGTTTTCATTTCTTGTGCCTGCGATACAGTCGTAAAAGCACTCATCAAAACAATAATAGCTAATGATTTAGTTAATTTCATGTGTAATTATTTTTATGTATTATAGATAATAATTTTGAGATGCAAATATACATAAAATTGTCAAATCATATCAAACGGAAAGTAAATATGGAAGAAAAGAGATTGTTAAAGGTTTCGGAAAGGAATACGAAGAATACCGCCATAAGGTACCAAAGTTCTTTCCTCGGTTTCAAAAAAAATCAAGCGGGAAAACAATATAGCTTAGCAACCCTATATAAAACCTTAGAAAATGAAAAAGTTAATAATATTTGGAGTATTTATTCTTATCTCTAATAATTTTTATGCTCAACACAATGAATTTTTATTAGACACCGATAAAGCGGGTCTTTTTAAACTAACTATGAATTTGGAATATGCTTTAGAAGTATGCAAATCAAAATACGTTGTTGAAAAATCATTCCTTTCGTTAGAAGGAGACAATTACGATGTTTATAATGTAAAACTTGACGGTCAATTATTATTAAAATTAGAACCTGATTGTGAAAGCGTATGCAAAATAGGAAGAATTTGGGTATATAGCGACCTCTATAAAACGAGTAAAGGAATAGGCATTGGGAGCACACTAGAAGAAATTTTGGAAAATTACAGTTTTAAATTTTTACAGACAGAAGGTGAAGGTTCAGTCTTTTTACAAATCAATGAGAATGATATAAATTTTGAACTTGATCCCGTTGTATTTACAAATGATTGGTGGGAAAATGGAGCTAAGTTCGAAGATATTCCAAAAGAGACAAAAGTAACAATGATTATCTTATAATTCCACCAAAATATTTCGTACACTTTTAAACACGCAGACGATCTATACCGGAAAAACACCAGAAATTGAATAAGACGATCTCCTTACTTTTTGATTATTTTTTCCGTCAACAAAGCATCGTCGCATTGTATACGTATAAAATACAAACCCTTGTGCAAAGGACGTAAGTCAAGGATGCATTCCTTGGCCCGGATAGACTGTTTGAGAACGACTTTTCCGACCAGGTCAACTACCGTGATTTCTTCCATTACAGCCTTATTGCATTGAATCGTGAGTTGATCGGAAGTCGGATTTGGAAAGAGGATCAGGTCATCGGAAGCGGTTCTTTCCGAAATACGGCTTGCATTCTGAATGAACAAGGAGGACG
>DHTG01000070.1:0-1392 GCA_002411545.1 Bacteroidales bacterium UBA5266
AGAGCACGAGCAACAAAACAATCGTTTCCGGCACCGGAGCCTAAATCAACTACCGTATCACCGGTTTTGATTTGTGCAAATTCGGTGGGGAGTCCACATCCCAAGCCTAAATCGGCATCACTGTTATATCCTTTCAAATCAGTGTAGCTTTCACTGAAAACCGTATAGTCTGTTCCGCAACAACAGGACGCACCGCAACAGGATGTTTCGTTTTGCGTTTTACTTTGTTCGGCTATTTCACCGTACTTTTCTTTTACAATCTTTTTTAAATCTTCGTTTTTCATTTGTATATTATTTATAGATAAAACATGATAGCATAATAAATTCCTACCAGGATAAATAAACCTGCCACAATGTATCGAAACCACTTTTCAAAACTTTGTATTTTGTTGTAAAAATTGCCGATACTTGAAACACTGTAAGATAATATCCAAGCCACAATTATTACGGGTAATCCGGTTCCAATGGCAAAGATTACCGGCATAAAAAAACCTCCGCTGCAAGTTACCGACATGGGGATGAGCATGCCGAAATAGAAAATGGCACTGGTCGGACAAAAAGCCATAGCAAATAGCATCCCCAACAACAATGCTCCCCAACTTCCTTTCCCTGTCAATCTTTTTCCTTCTCCTTTATATCCAAATCCTTTTAATTTTAATTTGTGGCTAAAAAGCATAAATAATCCTATCCCTATCAATATGGGAGCTAAAAACATTTCACCGTAATGGGCAATCGCTTTTTGTATGTGAAAAACAGTTGCCCCTTTCCGAAGTATAATAATCAAAATGATTCCCAATACGGTATAAACAATCACCCTCCCCAATGTATACAACATTCCATTCCAAAAGATACGATTTTTGTTCTCAATATCTTTACTTATAAAGCCTATAGCTGTAATATTGGTTGCTAAAGGACAGGGACTTATTGCGGTCAATAAGCCGAGTAAAAACGCAACAACTACGGGTAACGAATTGTTTTCTAATAGCAATTGAATATATTCCATGATATTTATTTTAACAGAACATCCATTTCTTCTTTCAATCCTTCTATGAATGTTTCCGGATTTTTATAGGCATAGGAAAACCCGAAATCGGTAAGATTCTTGACCGTTTCTTCTCCATTTTGATGTTTTACCAATAAAAGTGATGAAAAAGCAATTTCATATTTATCGGCGATGGACTCATTTTCTTTTAATGAAATATCAATTGCTTTAAAAACAATTCTACCGTCTTTCATTTCTTGGGAAAAATAGGTATCCAACATTTCCTTAGTATGTAATTCTATGGAGACACAGGATTTACATCGTTGTTTCCCATGAAAATAAAGCACTTCAATGCCATCTTGCTGAATTTCATCTTTTACCTTGGTTTGTTCTTGCTTCTTATTACTGCA
>DHTG01000070.1:1685-2415 GCA_002411545.1 Bacteroidales bacterium UBA5266
GGCAAGGTTAATGTGTTATACTTTAAAATGTTTACAATGTCTTCTTCTTTTACTAAGGTAGCCTCCAGGCCTAATTCGGCAATGGCTTTTTCTGTATTTTCATACAGTACTTTACATTTTGAACATCCTGTTCCTAAAATTTTTATATTCATCTTTTTTAATTTTTATATTGTCTTTATTTGCTTGTTCGTAAAACAACGAACATAAACATTAAAAAATATTAACAACAATTATCTTTAATTTTACATTCTTGGAATAACTTTTTAAAAGCCTTATTAGCTATTTCCCAGTTTGTTTGATTGATACAATATTTCACTTTCGGACCTTCAATTTCACCTTGAATCAATCCGGCATCTTTTAATTCTTTTAAGTGCTGTGAAACCGTTGCCTTGGCAATAGGTAACTCCTCGTGTATTTCTCCAAAAAAACAGCTTTCTTGTTTGGCTAAAAATTGTAATATGGCTATGCGTGTCGGATGTCCTAAGGCTTTAGCAAAACGGGCTATCAACACTTCTTCGCTATGATTATTTTTATTTTTCATCTGAATTATATTGTTCGTCATTTTACGAACAATAATTGTGCCACAGCATAACATGATTAATTCAAATTTATTTGAGATTATTAATTAATGATATTATTATACCTTTCGTTTGAATGGTATAATGACAAAGTCAGAACAAAGGTAAAAATGTGCAGTTTTTGTTTATCATTATACGGGATTGTATCCTTA
>DHTG01000070.1:2724-18764 GCA_002411545.1 Bacteroidales bacterium UBA5266
CGTAGGGTAGGACCATAAGAAATCATATCCATGGCAGGGTATTTTTCGCCTATAAGTCCGCATTCCAATCCGGCGTGAATGGCAAGCACCAAAGGTTCTTTATGGTATAAGTTTTGATAAGCTTTCTTCAATATATTCAGTACTTCCGATTTTGGATTGGGTGTCCAGCCGGGATAACCTTCGTTATGTTCCACATCGGCGTTCATTAAATCGAATACAGAAGCAACCATGTTGCAGGCTTCTTCTTTTTTACTTTCGACCGAGGAACGTTGACTCGTCATCACAACTATTTTATTGGAATCCATTTTAACGGAAGCCAAATTCGTAGAGGTTTCAACAAAATTTTCAATATCTTGTGCCATGGCTAAAACCCCGTGTGGGCATGCATACAGCGCTTCAACCAGATCGCATTGGGTATACTCGTCGATGATATATTCAGGTTGTTTGCAAGCTTCTATGCGTATCTCAACACCCGGGTCGGAGACTTTCAATTCGGTTTTGACGATTTGATTAAAAGCACGTACATAACTTATAAAATCATCTTTATGCGAATGCGGAATCAGTACGATGGCTTTTCCTTCGCGGGCAATGGCATTGTGTAGATTGCCGGCTTGGATATCGGCTATGCTCATATCATAACTAAAGGTACCTTCGTAAAGGATACGGTTTAAGATTTTTACGGCATTTCCCAAATTCTTGTTGATATCGTCGCCGCTGTGTCCTCCTTTCAAGCCTTTGACTGTAATTTCGAAGGCAGTGGTATTGTCTGGAAGTTTTTCTTTTTTATATTCTATGGTGGCAACAGTACTTTTTCCGCCGGCACAGCCAATGAAAAATTGACCTTCATCTTCCGAATCAAGGTTTAATAACATTTTCCCTTTCAGCCAGTTTTCTTCCAATGCAAAGGCCCCAGTTAATCCCGTTTCTTCATCAATGGTAAACAAACATTCCATAGGACCGTGTTCAAGGTTTTGGTCTTCCAATAATGCAAGTGCAATGGCCATTCCTATGCCGTCATCGGCACCTAAAGTAGTTCCTTTGGCTTTGACCCATTCGCCATCAATGTAAGCTTGAATGGCATCGGTTTCGAAATTGAAAGCTACGTCATTATTTTTTTCACATACCATATCCATATGACTTTGAAACACGACAGGGGTAATATGTTCCTTCCCTTTGCTGGCCTGCTTGCGGATTAATACATTGCCTACTTCATCTTTTTCTGTATCTAGTCCAAGTCTTTTACCGACTTCCATTAAATAATGTATCATTTTCTCTTCCTTTTTTGAAGGATGGGGAATCTGACATATTTCGTAAAAATATTTCCAAACATTAGACGGTTCTAACTGTAAAATTTCGTGTTTCATATTGCTTTTATTTAAAGGTTATATTATTCAAGTGCAAATATACATAAATATAATTTATCTTGGTTGAAGAATGAAAATGCAAGCATTCCTAGCTGTTATTTTTTATCCATGCTATGAAAGCATCCCCCACACAAAGGCAAAAATCATAAGCAGGCAAACCGCAATTTTCATCAGCGTACCGCTAATAAATCCGAGAAAAGAACCGAATGCAGCTTTTAATGCTTTTTGGGGTTGATTGTCAAAAATCATTTCACCAATAAAAGCGCCTATAAAGGGCATGATAATGATGCCGAGGGGAGGAAATAAAAATAAGCCTGCTATGGTTCCTATCATACATCCCCAAGATCCGTAGGTAGATCCCCCGAATTTTTTTGTGCCAAGGGTAGGAATTATGTAATCCAAAATGCTTACCACTATGATAACAGCGGCAGATAAAACCAAAAAAGTAGTAGAAAAAGGATGTTTGTGTGTGAATTGCAATAAAAGAAGGGCTATATAGGCGATGGGAGGGCCGGGTAAGATGGGTAGAATGCTGCCGACTAATCCGACAATTAAAAGAATAATACCTATGACAATTAAAATAATATCCATATATGCAGAGCTTGTTAATGCGGAAACAAAGGTATATAAAAAGAAAATACCGCTCGGGGAAGAGAGCGGGTATTTTCACAAAAATAGTAAAATGAATTTTGTTTATTATAGTGCAATGATTGTGCCAAACCCATACTTTCAAAAAAAATTAAATGTTTTTTTTGCCGATTTTATAACCGTAGACCGAAAAAAACAAAATGACAATATAACAAGGAATGGCAATCCAATAGGCTTGTTGGGTATTCGTCATATCGGCCAAGCGACCGTATAGTAAAGGTAAGATGGCTCCGCCGGCTATCGCCATAATTAACAAGGCAGAAGCTTTCTTTGTGTGTTGTTCAAGACCATCCAAAGCGAGCGGCCAGATGATCGGCCATACCAACGCATTGGCTAAACCTAACAGGGTAATAAAAAAAACGGTATATGGAATTACCATAGTGATAGGACGAAAGCTAGTAATGTCAATAAAAGGAAATTGAAATTGGACTTCGGACGATACACTTAACGCACAAATCACACATATAATACCTGTTACTGCACATCCTATCAAAGCATGTTGTTGTGAAATCACTTTCGGAATCAAAGCAACGCCGATAAAATATCCGATTACCATGGCTATTAAAGTTAAACTGGTATAGTATTTTGCCGATTCAATGCCAATACCCAATGATTTGCCATATTGAATAACGGTATCGCCGGCTATGACTTCAACCCCTACATAAAAAAATAAGGCTATCACACCCATCCACATATAAGGATAATGCCATATACTTTTTTCGGATTTTTTGTCTTTTTCTTCTTTTTTGTCAATGTCGGGCAAATGGGTGAAACGGATTAAAAAGCCGAGTAGCAGCAAGACAATAGTCATGGCAATGTATGGATTAACAAGTCGTAATGCCATGGTGTCGAGTAAAGAATTAATTCTGTCGGGAGAAATGCTCATGCCTATTTCACGCGTAATTTCCTCGGTACCGGAAAGTACAAAGGTAGCTAAGATAAGCGGGGCTAAAATACCGGCGATTTTATTACATATTCCCATAATACTGATGCGTTTGGCTGCACTTTCGATCGGGCCTAATATGGTAACATATGGATTAACGGCGGTTTGCATCAGTGCCAATCCGCTTCCTAAAACAAATAATCCTATAAGAAATAGTATATATGATCGCATATAAGCAGCAGGAATAAACAAAGCCGAACCTATAGCCATAGTAAACAATCCGGCAGCAATACCGTTTTTAAATCCTATTTTTTCTAAAATACTTGATGAAGGTAGCGCCATGATAAAATAAGAAATGTAAAAAGCAAAGGTAACAAAATAGGCCAGAAAGTCGTTTAACTGGCAGGCTAATTTTAAAAATGGAATCAAGGTGCCGTTTAACCATGTTACAAACCCAAATACAAAATAGAGGACTCCAATGATTATAATACCAAATATGTATTGTTGTTTTGATTGTTTCATCATAATTATAGATAATATGTATTTTATTCCCAATCTTCTGTGTCTGATAAAAAATCTTTCAGATAATCTAATTGACGGCGGTCTCTTTTGGTTGGACGACCTAAACCATGTTCGCGATATTCCACATGCTCATGTAGCATCTTTATTCTCTCATATTCTTCTTGAGGAGTAAGATCCTCGTAATATTCAGGAGTAAGCTTGGCTGGTAAACGATTTTTAGGGAAATCCAATACCTTTACCGTTTTTAATAATTGCCCTATTCTTACCTGTATTTCTTCATTTGTTTTAACTTCACGAGAGGGTTTACAATTAACGCCTCCTATTTTCACTTTTCCTGCATTACAAGAATCGCTGGCCATGCTACGTGTTTTAAATATTCGCACCATCCATAACCATTTGTCAATACGTGTTTTTTCCATTATCATTAATAGGTAAATACATATTGAATAAGATTGGCACCCATTTGTAATGCTTTGATATGCATCTCTTGTGTGTCATTATGTACACTGATGTCTTCCCACCCGTCGCCTAAATCGCATTCATACGTATAAAAGCAAATGAGTCGATTTTCGTAAATAAGCCCAAAACCCTGTGTAGGTTTATTGTCATGTTCATGAATTTTTGGCAGTCCGTTTGGGAAATTGTATTTTTGATGATAAATGGGGTGAGAAAAAGGGAGTTCGATAAATTCAAGTTCAGGAAAAACCTTTTTCATTTGTGAGCGCACATAGGGATCAATCCCGTAATTATCGTCGATATGTAGAAATCCTCCGGCTAATAAATATGTTCTGAGATTCAATGCTTCTTCATCGGAAAAAACAACATTCCCATGCCCGGTCATATGCACAAAAGGGTAATTGAAAATTTCTTTGCTTCCTACTTCAACCGTTGCGGGTTCTGTATCTAAGGTAGTGCCTAAGTTTTGATTGCAAAAACGAATTAAATTCGGTAGCGAAGTGGGGTTTGCGTACCAATCGCCGCCGCCTCGATATTTAAGCAAGGCAATTTGTTGTGCTTGACTCAATATCAAGCTAAAAGAGAGGCCTACAATCAATAAAAACTTTTTCAACCGTTTTTTGAATTTTATAAACGCAAAAGTACAATTTTAAATCATGTCATGAAGATGTAAATAAAAAAATCCGTCGAATCATTCAACGGATTATATGCGATGATATATACGTATGTTTATTTATTGTTTAATAAATTTTTTGTATACTATATTATTTGACTCGGTTTGACATTTGACAATATATACCCCTTTCGACAAGGAAGACGTATTTATTCTAATTTCATTTGATCCTTCGTAGCTTGCAATTTCTTTTCCTATTAAATCGTAGACTTGAATTTTCTTTAAGGGGAGGTTTATGGTTTGAATAATGATATAATCATTAGCCGGATTGGGGTATACCTTGATTTTATGTGTGTAGTCCCCGTCATTCACACTTAGATCTGATTGTTGAACAATGGTTAAGTATCGGCTGAAGCTTGCATTGGCAATAGTAAAGACTGCGTTTCTGTTTGATCCGCTTGTATTGTCGGATAAAGCCGTAAATGTAACTTCTATGGTATCTTTACCATGATCTACGCTAGCACTCACCCAATCTGAACTTCCACTGATGGTCCAATCCATATTTGATAATACAAATACCGAAGCAGTACTACCGGCCGTAGGCCCCATATTTTTAGTGATGACATCCAAATTCAGAAAGTCGGGCAATCTTTGTATAATTACAGCCGTATCGTTTTTAAAGCTAGCTCCTTTTACAATTAGATACATCTCTCTGTTTATGTTCCATGTATTTGCTGATTTTGTATGTATAATGATGGTATCAGGGCCATTGCCTGAAGTTTTATCTACTCCTAACCAATTACTTTCGTTGATGATTTCCCAATCTAAATTGGTGTTGATAAATAGTGTGTCTTGACTTCCTTTTGCTCCGGGCAGGGTAATGTTTTTAGGTGAAATTTCTACCATTAATTCGTAATTAACTTGTGTAATGTTAATGTATTTCGGATTTACTTCCATACTACGTATTGTCAATGGAAAGAAAAAAATGTCATTACCATTATTTAAGCTGTTTGTTGAGATGTTTACAACTGTTTCGCCTGCATTTCCCGAAGCAGGTGTAATGCTAAGCCAAACGGGTACGCTGTCAATGCTCCAATCAACAGAACTGTAAATATAAATGCTTCGTGATTGCTGTGCTTGTGAGGAGAAAAGAATGCCGGTATCGGAAACTACCAAATAGTTATAACCTAAAGCGGCATAAGCATTGATAATGCCATGCCCATCAATGGTATGAGTTGAAGCACTGTTAAGTGGGGTGGCTGTTTCTTGTAATCGAGTTTTGATATGATTGGGAGAAAGAGTGCTGTCTTTGGAAAGCATTAATCCGCATAAACCTGCAACGATAGGGCAGGCCATGGAAGTGCCTTGCATGCCATCGTAGTTTGTGTTGGAAAAGACACTGGAATACATATATCCAAATAGATAGGAATAACAATAGGTAGTGCTCAATATATTGGGGTAGGTTGTTTCAGAGGCAATAAAGCCACCCGGAGCGGCTATGTCGGCTCTGCCCGGACCCCATTGGGAGAAATACGATAATTTGCCGTCCCCATTTGCCGAAGCAACCGATATCACGCTGGGATATCCCGCCGGATAACTGATGTAATTATCTTCATCTCCTTCATTGCCTGCTGCTGCTACCAATACAATGCCTGCATCGTAACAGGTTTGAAGCAAAGTTTGTACGGTAGTACTCGACGAGGATGAACCATATGACATGCTGATAACATTCGCTCCGTTATTGGCCGCCCATTGAACGGCTTCGGCTCCGTATTGAATATACCTCGGATTACTTTCTTTGCCGGCTGATACTCCCATCAATGTAACTCCACCGCCTATGGAAGCTATACCAATGTTATTGTCGTTGATAGCTCCTACTAAACCCGCACAATGAGTTCCGTGTGATGCACTGTAAGCTGTTGAAGAATTATTTTGGGGAATGGAAGAGGAAGAGGGAGATGCACTGCCAACCGTATATTGTGTAGAGGAGGTAAATTTACATAAATTGGAACTGCTGATTTGTAAGTCGGGATGATTACCCCATATAAAATTATCAACAATAGCCACTTTGATGTGCGGACTTCCTGTTTGGACATTCCATGCCGAATCGGCTTTGATCATCTCTAAGTACCATTTATAGTTTTTGCCGTTGATGACACTGTAATAGGGATCGTTGGGAATCCATGATATCTTTTCCAAAGGGACTTTCTCGGCAAATTCAATGATATCGTTTTTATTTAATTCCTGAACCAATGCATCTACCTCATACATCCGGGTAAATTCTGCGCGTAGGGTGTATAATAAATTTTTATTATTAAATAAATAAAAAGGACGGGTGAGTGATGTTACACCGAATTTTTTAAATGTTTTTTCTAATTCGGGAAATTCCGTTAAATCAACGCTTAAATCATCATTTACTTTAAAAGTAACACCTTTACTATAATCTATTTTAAAGTAAATGACTCCGTCTTGGTATTCTTCCGATACGTTTTGTGCGTTTAAAAAGCTTATCGATAGAGAGATAAAAAGAATACTCAGAATTGTTTTATACATGTGCATTATTATTTATATTTAGCGTAAAAAATTTCTATTTCAATTATTGTACCATTCATAACGTATGTTTTAAAAAACTGGTATAAAATCTGAAAAAAAATAGGTAAGACTTAGGTAGATAAACAACTAAATATTTTGATTTCATGGATTTGCGTTAATTTAATCTTCCGTTTTCTACCTAATATGTTATACAAGTCGATCGGGCTTTCTCCAAAAGATGCTGAAACTAGAAGGTAAAGTCTCTCTTTGATTTGCTTTTATTCCATGAAAGAGATATTTTTCCCCTAATAGTATTATCAAATGCAGACATATGATTCCAAATAAAGCGTAATTGTCGGAATCAACCTTAGTTTATTTGAAAAATTATAATCAAATAAAAATGAAAATATAATGTACACCGAATTTTTATATACTTTTGCCCAACCTAATAGGAAGCACATATGCCAACACAGGAATCGATTGACCGGAAATTTATTCAACAAAGCATACGCATGGCTGTTGAAAACGTTAAGCAACAACAAGGCGGACCCTTTGCCGCTATTATCGTAAAGAATAATGAAATCATAGCTACCGGAACCAATGTGGTAACTACTACCGACGACCCCACCGCTCATGCCGAAATATCGGCCATACGTGCCGCTTGTAAGAAACTTCATACGTTTGAATTAGAGGATTGTACCATTTATTCCAGTTGTGAGCCTTGTCCCATGTGTTTAGGTGCCATCTATTGGGCACATCTTTCCCGTCTGGTGTTTGCCGCCGATAAAAAACAAGCCGCCGAGGCCGGTTTCGACGATGATTTTATTTATAAAGAAATCGATTTGACCTATGAGAAACGTAAACTTATCACTTCGCAAATCCTTACCGAAGAAGGGGAAGCTCCTTTTGAAGCATGGCGAAACAACGATTTAAAAATAACATATTAATATTATGGAACACAAAGCGGGATACGTTAGTATAGTAGGAAATCCCAACGTTGGTAAATCCACCTTGATGAATGCTCTTATCGGGCAGCATCTTTCCATTATTACTTCCAAAGCACAAACCACAAGGCACCGTATCATGGGTATTGTGAACGGCGAAGATTATCAAATTGTGTATTCCGACACCCCTGGTTTATTAAACCCTGCCTACAAAATGCAGGAATACATGATGCGATATATTGAAACTGCTTTGCAAGATTCTGATTTGTTACTTTATGTGGTTGAAGTGAAAGAAACAAAGCACAATGAAAAAGTAATTCAAAAATTAAAAGACATACATATTCCTTTGTTTTTAATTATTAACAAAATTGATGCTGCAACACAAGAACAAATTCAGTCCAGCCGCTTGCATTGGGAAGAGATGTTAAACCCACAAAAAACTTTTTGCGTTTCAGCGCTAAAACAAGAAGGGCTGGATGACTTGATGCCGGCTATTGTTGAACAACTTCCCGCTTGTCCGCCTTATTTTCCCAAAGACGAACTTACAGATCGTCCCATGCGTTTTTTTGTTTCTGAAATCATACGTGAAAAAATACTTTTGTTCTACCAAAAAGAAATCCCTTACAGCGTGGAGGTAGAAATCACGGCTTACAAAGAGAAAAAAGAAATTACCTTTATCGATGCCATCATTTATGTGGAAAGGGAAACGCAAAAGGGCATTTTATTAGGACATAAAGGACAGGCTATTAAAACCCTCGGCACTGAAGCCCGCCTTGCGGTTGAAAACTTTATTGGACGTAAAGCCTATCTCTCTTTAAGTATTAAAGTTCAAAAAGATTGGCGCAACAACGAATCCCGTCTGCAACATTTCGGCTACGGAGTATAAACATTTTCACTCTTTCACAAATCCTTTATTCACCATCCCATTATCCGTTAGGATGTGGAGAAAATAGAAACCTTCGGTTAAATGGGTGATAGCTAAAACGGTTTTGGATGCGTTGATAGTGTATGTTTTTATTTCCCTGCCCAAAACATCGCAAAGACTAATTTCTCGCATTATTTGATTTCCGTTATCAATTGTTAAAAGGGTGCTTGCGGGATTGGGGTAAATAGTTAAACTGTGTTCTTTATCTGTTGTTTCATATATGGAAGTGCTCATATTTTCTTGTTTCGGTTCTTCAAGCGGATAATCCATTGGGATTAAAAATTTATCGTTGCTTGCATTAGCAATATATATACATAAATCTATCAAAATTTCTTTAGGGATAATATCATCTCTACAAGGGGTATGATAATCAAAAGCAGCTTCAATCGCTCTGGCCTTAATCGCTGCCCCGTTTAATCCCGATTCGGCAATGTTACTTAATATTCCCAATTCAACAGAACCGTCCTCCAACTCACTCCAAGTCATCCCATTTGCCCGAAGCATTTCTCTTATACCATAATACGACAAATAATTTTGATTTTCTATTTCATCATAGCCTTCATAAGTGTCCGGAATAGCATTTATTATATTAAAACACTCATCCTGATCCCCGTTTTCATAATAACTTTTAGCCAATAAATAATCCGCTTCGGGATTGTGGGTTCTATTTAACCAATCATGGTATGTCAATGCCTGAAATAGGTTGACCGTAAAAAGTTAAAAAAGATCAACCATTTTTAAGTATCGTCACGCCATGTCTCGTGACCCATGACTTGAGAGTTTGATTTCATAATTATTTATACCCATTTCCTTCCAAATTTATGTAAAAATTTTATTTCGTATACACCGAAAATCGATTAAAAAGCTAAGTTTTGTAGGATAAGAACTTTTAATTGTTAATTTATATTTTTTAAAATAATATTTTTTAAAATAATTCGAGTTAATATAATTAGTAAATCTGTGTGTTTTATTAACAAGTTAAATGCTTGGGAGAATAAACTTAAAAATTGTAAAATCATGAATATTAATCAAATAAAGATGTATTTGTATGAATAATTATGTATACCTTTGTAAGAAAGAAACAGAAATAAATGAAGGTGAAATAAAAACCGATAATACGATAAAAATCAATAAATAATATATTAACAATAAAATCAAACAATTATGAAAGTTTTTGCAATTGAAAAAACGTTAAAAATAACGATATGTTTACTCCTTTTCTTTCTACTGGGAACAGAAATACAGGTTAAATCACAAAGTTATTATTATTGTTTCAATGATAGTGTACTCATTCAAAGAACAAACAAATATGTACTTCTCAAACAAGACGGTGCATTATCCGATTCTTCTCTTTTAGATAAAATGGATACTATCTTTAGTCAATCGTTTCATTATCTTGTTTTCGGAACCGTCGATTCACTTGATTCGATCGATCTGTCAAATTATACGACCTTATTTCCCGTTTATAAAGTGAATGGAGATGATGCGGAACTGGGGCTTACAAACGAAATAGTCTTTCAATTGAAAGATACTCTTATTTTAAATAGTTTTCTGAATGAGTTTAACTTGACACTTGTTAAACAAAACGAAGTCTATGCAAGTGCCAAAGTAAGCAGCGGCACCGATCCTTTATTGATTGCAAATAATCTTTATCAAACAGGCTTGGTAACTTTTGCTCATCCTGATTTTCTAATTAAAGCCATCCCTGCAGGATATCCACCTCCAATAGATGAATACGAACCCTATGATCCGTATTATTCCCATCAATTTTATCTTCATAATACGGGACAAACCATTAACGAAGGCCATGCATGTACTGCCGGAGCAGATATTAATATGCTGAAAGCTTGGCAACTAACGCTTGGAAATGAAAATATAGTCATAGCAGTAATAGATATAGGAGTAACGAGCGATCATCCCGATTTGCCTGATTCCCGGCAAATACGATTACCCGGTTCCAATATTACCGCTTCCGGCGATCAAACAGATCCGAACGATCCTTCCCCTTTCGGCATTTGGGATAACGGAAATTATAATCACGGCAATGCGTGTGCAGGTATTATAGCAGCCGAACATAATGATGAGGGCATAAGCGGCATTGCTCCCTATTGTAAAATTCTTCCCGTCAGAGTTAAAATTGGTGTAGATAATATGAATCCTTCAACCGCTTATGCGGATGCTCTTTTATTTGCTGCAAATTCGGGAGCTAACATTATATCAAATAGTTGGAGTCTGAGTGGATATAGTGAGCCTATTTTAAAAGCGATTGATTGTATTGAACTTAAGTCTGATAGAGTTGTCATTCTCTTTGCTGCAGGAAATACGGCGAATAGACCCAATAATACCGGATATGTAACCTTTCCAGCTTATGATCCGATATCAGGGATTATAGCTGTTGGAGCATCAAACAGATTTGACGATGTAGCCGCTTACAGTCCGAGGGGAAACATATCGGTCGTTGCTCCTTCCAGCACCTGGTATTTAGAGGATATATATAATACTAATAATTACATAAAAGAATATCCCGATATGTGGACCATAGATGCTCCCGATTATGGGGGAATGAATTCATATCCGCCTTTAATGCATGACTTGCCAGGAGCTGGAACAAATTATTTGAGCTATACCGGACATTTTGGTGGAACTTCAGCTGCTTGCGTCCAAGTTGCAGGAGTTGTTGCTTTAATGTTATCTGTAAATCCATATTTAACCGCAAGCGAAGTAAAAAATATTATTGAATCTACTGCAAGAAAAATTGGTCCGACTGAAAATAATGTAAATAAAAAAAACGGTTCATGGAATAGTGATGTTGGTTATGGTGTCATTGATGCATTTAAATCCATTTTAAAAGCTAATTATGATTGGGGGATACAAACTCCTGAAAGTGAAATGCATATCTGTTTTAATTACTCTGCAGCAATAATCGCTTGTACAACACTAACTAATGCTACTTTTACATGGACAACTAGCTCAAATATTGAAATTGTTAGTAATCAAAATCATATAATTCAATTTATTGGTAAAGAACTAGGACATGCATGGTTTGAATGCACCATTACTTATATGAATGAATCAATAACATTACGTCGTGACTTAAATATTATTTTGCCTTCTGATAAAACACAATACACAAACTTCAGTACGAATGAATCTGTAACTATTTCGTCAGATGCATATATTGACGGTGTTTTTTACATTAATTCCGGGGATACGGTTACCATAAACAGTCCTGCTACCGTTTATGGTACGCCTTCTGCAGAAATTATTGTAAAATGTGGGGGTAAACTTTTCGTAAACGGAGCTAAATTAACATCCATTTGCGAAGATGGATTGTGGCAGGGGATTAAAGTACAAGGGAATACTCATCTTCCTCAAAATATAAACAATACTAATCAAGGAATTGTAATAATGGAAAATGAAGCTGTTATAGAAAATGCAATTTGTGGAATTAGTGCCAAACAGTCGAGAAAAATTCATCATATTATTCCGGGTAAAGAAATCATTATCAATACAGGTGGAGGAATAATAGTTGCCAATAATACACATTTCATCAATAATTTACAAGCCATAGGGATGTATTCTTATGTGTATAGCGAAGATCCCATGAATTATGGAAATATCAGTTATTTCTCGAATTGTGAATTCAAAATAACTAAAAGTGATTTATATTCCGGTTATCAGGTATATTTAGAAGATGTTCAAAGCGTAACTTTTTATGGTTGTAGGTTTATTGATAATACTTTACAAAATAATAGTATCGCCATTTATGTTAATAACGCCGGCGCATTGATAAATCCCTGCATTCCGGGCACCTCTTCGACACCTCCTTTTTATTCCAAACGATGCATATTTGAAGGATACCATACGGCTATACATATACAAAATACAGGATCGAAAACTATAAAAATTATGAATGCGGAATTTACGAATAATTGCATAGCCATAAAAGCCGTAGGTTCAAATGCACTTGGTATTAAATCTTGTATTTTTAATGTACATTCCAATAATTGTTCAAGTTATTACGGAGTGGTTTTGGATAATTGCAATCAATATGTTGTTCAGAACAATAGATTTTATGGTAATTATGATGGTATAGGTTTGTTAATTTCCGGAAATGTGGAAAATAATAATAGTATCAAATACAATGATTTTACTAATTTTTGTATTGCCTGCAATATAAACGGACGACATGGAAATGGATATGAGAATGAGAATATAACAGGATTACAGTTTTTATGTAATCGTTATGAGAATAATTCTAAAGACATTAGAGTTGATGGAAATGGCAGTATACGATATTATCAAGGAGATCATACTAATGCGTCGGGCAATGAGTTTTATATACAATCCATGCCGCCTCATATGACAACAAATATTGAAAACCTCAGTGAGATGTTTTTTTATTTTTATAATCAACAAGATGGATTTCAAATGCCACTTAATTATAATAATGTTCGTGTTATAGGTACAAATGCCGATAGATGTATGGGATACGGGTATTTAGGATTGTATTATTATATTGTTAATCCGGAATACCATTTAATTGAATTAGAAAATAATTATTTAATGTATGAAACGGAATACAATCGTGCATTAATAGAATATATTAATAATTATGAAGGTGTTAGTATTGAATGGCAAGATTATCACGGCGAAGATTTTTTCGATCAACCGCAAGTTATCGATTTTATGAATTTAAGCTATCTGAAAGAAAACATGGATGAAACCTCTAAACAAGCCGTAAGTTTGTTATTGTCGATGGAGGAAATAGATAAAAATCAATACCATATGTGGTTATCTCGTTCCCATACATTATTTAATAGTTATGTATTGGCTGAAAGTTATTTAAGCAATCGAAATATTCCTGAAATGGAAATGTTGTTGAATACCATTCCTATAGATTTTCCGGCATATGATAGGGATGAATATAGGGATTATCTTGTCTGTTCTCGGTATTTATCATCTTGGAGGAGTATGGATCCGGAAGCAATAATACTATCAAAAGAAGCCATTGATAGCTTGGAAAATATTGCTGCTTCTGCACCGAACTTAGCTGCTGTTTATGCCAAATCTATTTTGGAAAGTCTCGGTAAAGAGGTAACTTATACTGAGATGCCGAATATATGCGATTGTACACCCGGATTTGTTACGGAACAAAATGAGAACAGCATTCAAAAACAAAATCATTTAATGACACAACCCGACATAATTATACATCCCAATCCTGCAAATGATAGAGTAGAAATAAAAGTAATTAATTCTTCTTTCGGTATTCGAAAAATTATGATTTATGATGTATATGGCAAAACCGCATGGCGGAAAAACATAGAAGCCAAAGATTTATTATTATTAGATATAAATGAATTATCCAAAGGTTTATATTTTATATACTGTGAATTGGAAAATAAACAAACAATAATAAAAAAACTAGTTAAAAATTAATAATCATGCTGAAATTAAAATAACTATGATTTCCAATAATTCATCAGACAACTATTTAAACTATTTAAACGACTTTATTTAAAAAAGACAAAATTATGAATACAGTAAAATTTATATTAGCAATCATATTAATAACTATTTCAAATTCTCTGTGGGCATACGATTTTTATGCGGTAAATAATGGAGATACCATTTATTATAACATTACTTCAGATACGGTTCCGTATACGGTAGAAGTAACATACAAAATTCAGTCTGATTCCATGAATTACTCGGGAGCAATCATCATTCCCTCTACTGTTACTTATGAAACTCTTACCTATACTGTAACAAGTATTGGGGACAATGCGTTTGAAGCATGTAGTGATTTAACCTTTATTAGTATTCCTATTTCTATACAAACTATTGGAAGATATGCTTTTTCCTCTTGTACCGGCTTAACCCATATAACAATTCCTGATTCTGTAAAGACTATTGGGTTTGCCGCATTTGTGATGAATACAAACTTGACTACGGTAAATTTTAATGCTATAAATTGTAATGATTACGGTATTTTTGCACGTAATAATAAATTAGCAACCCTTATTTTCGGTGAAAATGTAATTAGAATTCCCAACGGCCTTTGCAAGGCTTGTGAATTTTTGACCACTATTTATATCTCTAATTCAGTAAAAATTATTGGTGACCAAGCTTTTAGATTTTGCAAGTATTTAACATCCATCCATATTCCCGATTCGGTTGTATTCATTGGCGATTATGCTTTTTCCGATTGTATTAATTTACAATACGTTACCATAGGCAAATTTATAGACAGTATTGGTGATGCTGCTTTCGAAAATGATATTAATATAAGTGAAATAACCATGAAGGGCGTATCACCACCTCTTATTAAGGAATATACATTTCACAATGTTTCTACTAATAGTATTGTTTGTGTTCCCTGTGGCAGTAGTGGTTTATATCAATCTGCTTCCAACTGGTCACGGTTTAAAAACATAATCGGTTCCATGAAATTCAATATAAACATAACACCAAACGATGCGTCGATGGGAAGCATTACTTACCTCCAAAAGCATTGCGAATCCGATACCGTTATCGTAGAAGCCGTGGCAAAACCTCATTATCATTTTCTTTGCTGGAACGATGGAATTGCCGATAATCCGAGAACTATCATACTCTTTCAAGACACTGTATTTACAGCCATTTTTGCTATAGATACCCACAGTGTAACGGTTTTAAGCAACGATACGAATATGGGCACTGTAAGCGGAAGCGGTACCTATAAATATAATCAAATGATAACGATTACGGCTACCCCAAAGCCTGATTACCGCTTTGTTAAATGGCACGACGGGGATACAAACAATCCGCGCACCATTAGACTAACACAAGATACGGTTTTTACAGCGGAATTTTCAACTAAAAACAGTATATTGCAAAACCGGAATGTAGGTACCTTAAGCTTGTATCCCAATCCTGTGCAAGACGTGTTATATATAGATAACTGTGAACAGATAATCAATAAAGTAGAGATTTACAATATGAGCGGTAAACGTATAAAATGTATTCCGGTAAACGACACTAAAATTATATTATCTATGGACGATGTTTGTCAAGGGATTTATTTTGTTAATATTAATACGAAACAAACAAATGTTGTAAGGAAAATACGAAAAGACTAAGATGAGATGTCAATGCCTGAAATAGGTTG
>DHTG01000070.1:18922-19111 GCA_002411545.1 Bacteroidales bacterium UBA5266
AAGTTAAAAAAATGGCAGAAAATTAAGATGGTTTAGGTAATTAGGACAAGTTTATATCTTTTTATAACTACTAATTTTTATTTTGCAAATATAAATAAATTTATAATAAAGTATAAACATAATTTAAATTTATGCAATTTTTTTAAATACAGATTCCGGCGTATTATAATTCAACGAACTATGAATTCT
>DHTG01000056.1 GCA_002411545.1 Bacteroidales bacterium UBA5266
CTACGAAATTAAGATGGACATCTTTAATCTGGTCTACTTTTACAGATAAGTGTACTACAGATGAACAGTATATTAATGGTTCGGATTTGCACTATGATCGCGCACATCGTTTTATTCGTTTATGGCGTAAGTCGGGATGGAAAATGTGGGAGTTGGATTTGTTATTGCGAAATAATATCGTTACAGGTTTTGTTGATTTCGAAACGGATAATTTAAATGAAACGACATTATTTAAATTGATGCAATTTAAACAACAACAAGAAACATTGGGTTTATCGGTCGATGCTTTACTTGCTTTTTATGGGAATATAAATATATTGGATCTTAGAGAAAATACAAAATTACAAGCATGTTTGTATGATAGAGTCTTTTTACGTAAAGCCCTTTCGAATCCATTAAATGCTAACCTACAAAGTATTAAAAACGGTGATACAGTTACATTAAGTGCCGAAGATAAACATTTAATAGCAGCTTGCTTATCTGTTTCGGATGAAGATCTTAACACTTTATTTACTTATTACGGTTTGGGTAGTACCTGTAATATCTCGAATGTAAGCTTTATTTATCGTCAATCGATTTTTATGAATAAGCTGAAATTAAACGTTAAAGAGTTTTTATTGGTTTTGGAATTTGCAGGAATTGATTTGAAGGTTAGTCCATACAATTATTTATATACGGTGAATGCTGTTGATACTATTATTAAAACAGTCAAAGATTTTAAAAATTCAAAGCTATCTATAACCGATTTGGAATACATTGTTAAATATAAAGATTTAACATCGACCGATATCAGTGCCGAAGCAAAATTATTAGCTTTGTCGCAAGAGAAATTAGAGGAATATACCGACGGACTTAAAGCCATTGTATCGTCCTCTTCTTATCCTCGTATTCCTGATGAAAGTGATATAATTCCGAAAGAAACTTCCTATGTTGCTTCCGAATCATATAAAAAAGAATTCAGGGAAAAAATGTTGGCAATCGAAAGGTTTAATAATATTGATGATATTGAAGATTTGATTCAAATAATTGAATGTGAAACAACAAAACAAGAAGAAGCTATTGATGATTTTACCGAACGTTTATTCCCTGATATTTGTGAAGTGAAATTGGAAGGTAATTTACATATAATACCTTTAGAGTATAAAAGTGACTTGATAAACAGGTATGTGTGTGTTATCGATTACGTAGTGAAAACGACCAGCATACTTCTAATTGAAAATTATATTTCTACTAAATTTGTTCTATCAAGTGTGATTACCGAGGAATATTTAATTTTTAAATTACCATATGAAAATAAAACTAATCTGTTAAATATATTATTGAATAAAGAAAATTATTCGGGATCAGCTCCTTTAACAAGCATTCATGTTGTTTTAAATTTAATTAATAAAATGACATTATTGTTAAAACGCAATAATGTTACAGCCGAGGAATTTCAATTGCTTTTGTCCATACAAGAGGAAAGTAAGTCATTGATTACGAAATATGGAATATTTACATTTAACTGGTTTGGGTTTTATACGGTTGACGCTTCGTTAACTCCGAAAGTGTCCTATGATGATTTAATCATGATAGAGAATATGATTTATTGGCAAAAAAAATTCGGACAAACAAAAGACAATAAGACTTTATTTTCCATAATTTTATTTCACGTAAATACTAGTGATCAAGGAAATTTCTTCGATGATCTTGGTTTATTGACAAAATGCGGTTTTGATTTTATGCAGATTAAAGAGATATTTAATTGGAATATGACTTCCTACTATAGTCCGGAATCCTTTAAACATTCATTTGAATGTATTGACATGAAATCACTTGTAGGACTAGCAATTAATACGATAAATACATGGAAATTACGTAATAATTACACCGAAGGTTCAATTACTATAACAGAAAAAACCAGAAATGCTGAGATTAAAGATGCCGTAAAAGCCAAATACGATATTAACACTTGGTTGGAAAAACTTCCTGAAATTCAAAAACCGATCAGAGAGGCAAAAAGTAATGCTTTGGCTTGGTTTTTAATTGCATATTCAATGCGACCAAATGTTACCTTTGATGTTATTTGGAAAGACAAAGAAGATTTATATGCTTATTTTTTGTTGGATACCGAAATGAGTGCTTGTATGCAAACATCACGTATTGTCCAAGCTTCTTGTTCGGTACAATTGTTTTTACAACGTTGTTTCTTAAATCTGGAATCGGAAATTATTGTGAATGATAATTATGATGCGGAATGGAGACAGTGGGAGTGGATGAAAAAATACCGTTTATGGGAAGCTAATCGCAAAATATTTTTATATCCCGAAAATTGGATAGAACCCGAATTGCGTGATGACAAAACATCTCTTTTTAAGGAAATGGAAGATGAGTTGAATCAGGGTGAAATTACAGAAACAAATGTTGAAAACGCTTTTGAAAAGTATTTGCAGAAATTACACACATTATCACATTTAGAAGTTTGCGGCATTTACCAAGAAATGGTTGATGGAAATGACGGATATGAAGCTTCCGACAGTTTAGAACAAGAAACCAGCAAAGTTAATATTACCCACGTTATTGCCAGGACAAAATCAGCTCCTTTTGAGCATTATTATCGTAAATTCGATATGTTAAGCGGTATTTGGTCCGAATGGGAAAAAGTGGATTTGGATATTAAAGACAGTGTGGTTGTTCCTGTTGTTTATAATCGTAAATTGCATTTGTTTTGGTTAAATACGGTTGAAAAAACTTATAATAACTCTAGTAATAATAAATCAGCTGCTCCTTATGAATATACGGAAGTTCAATTGATGTGGAGTGTGTTAAAAAATAATAAATGGACAGGTGCTAAAGCTTCTTCTAAGAAACATATTCAATTGAATCATAATCCGATTACTTGTTATTCAATAATGATTCAATATGTTAATGATTCTAACGAATTGATGATTAATGTTTATGTGTCTCGTAACAATGAGCAAGAACAACCTTGGTGTATTACTTATTATATGGGTGTTTTTTGTTTTGATGGAGATGTTTATAAAATAAAATCATTTTTAATTGATATTTCAAGCAATCATAATCTTATTAAGCTATGGAGTCTTATCGGTTATACAAAAACAAAGTTTGATTGTGTGACCAAAAAAATGGATGATATTGCAAAGCCTGAACCTTATGGAATTGAAATTAAATTGGATGCATCTTATTTTATGCCTCCATGTAAAATGTATTCATCTCGTTTTTATTTTTACCCAGATGCGATGAATGTTTTTGATCCAAGTTATAATTTTTATTTGAATGTGTTAAAAAATAATGCCAATATAGTACCTATGTTGCATTGTGAAGACCCTTTATATTATGGCATTTATTGTAATAATTTAAAATATCCTTTCTTTTATCAGGATAATGAACGTTCTTTTTTTGTTCAATCAAGAGAGGTAATTACTCCTGACATCATGTATTACGCTTTTGAATTCCTGCCATTTTATCATCCTTATTCCGGTTTATTTATTAAAGAATTAAACAGGAATGGAGTGAAAGCCTTGTTGTATAGAAATATTCAATTGCAACCTGATAAATATTATCCTAAAAACAATTACAATTTTAATAATAATTATCAACCCGATTATAATGCCTATGTTCCGGATAAGTACCAAAAAGATATTGTTGATTTTGACTTATCGGGATCATACTCCATTTATAATTGGGAATTATTTTTTCATGCACCTCTGTATATCGCTTGTAAGTTGAATCAAAACCAAAAGTTTGAAGAAGCCATGAAATGGTTTCATTATATTTTTAATCCAACTACAAAAGAATCGGGAGAATCACCTCAGAAATATTGGATAACAAAACCGTTTTTTGAACTGACAACCACAGAAAACCGCAAACAGCAAATAAGTAATATTTTAAGTAATATAGGAAGTTATGCCGCCGAAGTAAATGCATGGTTAAATAATCCCTATAAACCGCATTTAATAGCTCGAACTCGATTGGTAGCATATCAAAGGACTGTGGTAATGAAATATATTGATAATATTATTGATTGGGCGGATTATTTATTTAGGTTGAATACAAGAGAATATAATAATGAAGCCACGTTGTTATATATACTTGCTAAAGAAATTTTAGGGAAACGACCGGTAATGTTCCCCAGTAAAAAACTGGAAACAAATATAAATTATCAATCGATTAAAAACGCTTCATTTAGCGTAAATAATTGGAAATTGTTACCATTTGATATATCTATTAATTATGCATATGATGCCAATTTAACAGTTACATCTGTTGTGTCTCCTCAAATATGTAAAACGGCCGATTTTCAACAAATCTCCAATTATAATGATGTTTTACAGTTAGCTGATAGCGGATCGTCTTCCGGTTTTAGTATAAATAATGAAAGCCTACCTACTGTAACTATTTCGGCAAGTGAGCAAACAAAACTGAAAGTACAAGGACATTCGGTAAGAACAGCAACCCTACAAGTGGTAAGCTATGAATCCATTCCACGTATTGATGCTAATAACTTTTGTCTTCCGCCCAATGATCAATTATTAAGCTATTGGGATATAGTAGAAGACAGGTTGTTTAAATTAAGGAATTGTTTAAATATTGAAGGAGAAGCAAATGAATTGGCGTTGTTTGAACCTCCTATAAATCCTGCTTTATTGGTAAAAGCAGTGGCTGCAGGTTTATCGATAGGTAATATTTTAAGCGAGATCAATATTCCACAACCGTATTATCGTTTTAAAGTTCTTGTTCAAAAAGCCATTGAATTTACGGGAGAAGTAAAACAATTGGGGGATAAACTTCTGTCTGTTATTGAGAAAAAAGATGCCGAAACTTTAAATCAATTGCGTGCTACACAGGAAATCAATTTACAACAAGCTTCATTGCAAATTAAAAAGATGCAAGTTGAGGAAGCGGTTAAAAATCTCGAAAGTATAAACGAAAGTATAAAAATAGCTCAAACCAAATTGGATTATTATTCCAGCAGGGAATTGATGAATAAACTGGAAAGCGATGCCTATCAGTTGGGGGATAAATCAATGACTTTGAATGATATTATTGTGTTTGGGCAAAAAATCGCAGCCGGATTATCCTATATTCCTACTTTTCATACAGGTGGTGCAGGTGCTATGGGGTCACCTTTTGTAAATGCTTCTTTAGGAGGCTCAAATTTCACAACAGCTTTAAACACAACTATGTCTGCCATATCAGGGGAAGCTCAAAAATTAGATAAACAAGCCTCTCAATTGTTAACCAAAGCTAGTTATGTGCGACGTAAAGAAGATTGGGATTTTCAGGCCAATTTAGCTAAAAAGGAAATAGCACAATTAAACAAACAATATATTGCTGCCGAAATACGCTTGGCAATTGCCGAAAAAGAACGATCCAATATGGAAATGCAAATAGAACAAAGCCGATCGGTATTGGAGTATTATGAAAATAAATATTCCAACGAAGAACTTTATAATTGGATGCTTACGGAAATATCTTCCATTTATTTCGATGCTTATAAATTAGCTTATGACATGGCAAAGAAAGCGGAAAAATGTTATTGTCAAGAATTGGGAATTTTAGATGAAAGTACAGTATCGTTTATACAATTCGGTAATTGGAATAGTTTACGCAAGGGATTGTTGTCGGGCGAAAATCTAATGCATAATTTACATCAATTGGAATCGGCTTATATTAATAACAACAAACGTATGTTTGAGTTGACCAAGCATATTTCTTTGGCACAGATGTATCCTGAAAAATTATTGGAATTAATTTCCCAAACAAAAACCACCTTGGATATGGAAGAATTTATTTTTGATATGGATTATCCGGGGCATTATCTACGTCGTATTAAATCGGTTACTGTTACTATTCCCAATGTGGCAGGTCCTTACACCAATGTGAGTTTCTCTTTAAAATTAAAAGGAGCCAAAGTACGTACTAATCCGTTGAAAGCCTATGAAGAGGAATCTGCTTTTGTCGCTCAAACCGGAGGCAACCAGTCGATATGCACCAGCAGTGCTCAAAACGATGCAGGTATGTTTGAACTTAATTTTAACGACGAACGTTATTTGCCCTTTGAAAATGCAGGGGTTATCAGTTCATGGGAATTGTCCTTGCCGGCGGGGTGCAATCAATTCGACCTTTCTTCTATTTCCGATGTGATTTTACATATCAATTATACGGCTCGTTATGATGGCGTATTGGAATCAAAAGCTCGTA